>DRHD01000287.1 GCA_011049795.1 Porticoccus sp. | reverse complement strand
GCCTATATGGAGCGGGGGTATGTTGAAACAGTCGATAAGATTTGTCTGGCGGTAGCCGGTCCGGTGGAATCTGATTGGATAGATCTTCCCAATAACCATTGGGCATTTAGTCGTGCCGAGTTGCAACAATCTTTAGCTGTGTCGGTATCAGTTATCAATGATTTTAGCGCTCAGGTTCTCAGTATTAATGGTTTGCCCGAGTCCGAAATACGTTGGATTGGAAGTGCACGGCCCAAAGGGCAGCAAGTAAAAGCGGTAGTAGGTCCCGGTACTGGGCTGGGCGTGTCTGCGATGATGCCGGATGGCGGGATTTTACCTTCCGAGGCAGGGCATGTCGCTTTTGCACCTATAGATGAGCATGAAGCGGACTTACTAAAGGAACTCTGGCAACGCTATGACCGTGTTTCGGTAGAGCGAGTTTTGTCGGGTATGGGGCTCGCTAACTTATACTGGGCTAACACTCGTATCGATGGCTATGAGCGAGAGCTGACGGCGCCAGACATTAGCGCTGGTGCTGAAGCTGGAGATGGCTATTGCCAGCAGGCGGTGAACGATTTTTGCGCCATTCTGGGCTCGGTAGCGGGTGATGTTGCTCTAATGATGGGAGCCACCGATGGGGTTTATATCTCGGGAGGTATTGTGCCAAAACTACTGGGTCTCTTAGATGAGGGAATGTTTCGGCAACGGTTCGAGAGCAAAGGCCGCTTCAGCGAAATTTGTGCTGAAATACCCTTGGCTATCGTTCTCGCTGAGCACCCAGGTTTACGTGGTTGTGTGGAGGCGTTGAGAAGAGGGCTTTGAGAAAAGACACTTAGTTAGCGTTACTGTTTACAACGAACCACCTCGTAACAGATTGATTTATAGTGGGTGAAAACACCGGTTTCCGTAAAATAAACGACTCTAACTTTTTACGTATATGGTGGGTCGTGCTGGACGAGGAGCCCTCGACGATGCTTGCGCAGCAGGACACAGTTTGGGCGAGTAGAGGGGTAGACATTAGCCAGGGTTTCGCTCCTCGTAGAGGTCTATAAATTTAGCTAGCTCTTCTAGTAGGTCTGATATCGATAAGATGGTGTCTTCACTATAGGCAGACGTATACTCTTCAAGAACCGATGACTGATTGTCATACAGTGCTGCGATCTCTGCTATTTCCTCTTCACCAAAATGTTCTAGGAAGTGTTCGTACAGATAGATAACGTCGTGTAAGTCACGCGCTGCTGTACGGCCATTGAAGGCGTTTAGTTTCTGTTTGATCAGCTGATCAATTTTATAGGTGAGAACGCCATTGAGTTCGGTGAGATGATTGTCATCGGGTGTGCCGCGCAAAGATGTTTCCAATTTAAGGCTAATACTATCGCCATAGGTGATGCGGTAGCGGCGAACGGTTTGCGTGTCCTTGGTGATATCAATTGTCGGGTTTCTCAAGTGCGATTTACTTTTTCCGAGTTGAGCAAAAATGTCTTTGATAGTGCTCTTCAGGTTGAGCGCTTTTGCGCAATCAAAATCCAGAACCTCACTAAAACGGTCCAGGTTATAGCACAGCCGCAATGCCGTCCCGCCCTTGAGTACCATAGGTAGCTCTTTCTTGTGAAAACTGTGGCAGATCGCCGTCATGATCTCTACGTGCTCAGCTTGTTGTGCGTCAGTTAAGGTCATTGTCCTGTGCCCATTCGATTAAGAGTAGTTTCTGTTCGCTATTGGCTAACCGCTTTAAATCTTCTAATGTTTCCTGGATCGAGTGTGTTGAGCTGTCGAGCATAAACTGATCCAGCATGAAAAAGCTGGGATATTGTGGTTTTTTATGATGCTGTTGAATAGGATGTCCTTTACCGCTCGCGTTGGAGTCGCACAAAGCGTGGTGCCTATATCGACACTGAATTTATTCAAAAAGCGGCTGCAATCAAACAGCTCATGTTCACTAATGCCTGGGGCGCTCTCGTAATTTCTACCTGCGATTTGAAACTTATTACTATAGAGCATACCCATCTGGTGCCAGTCAGCCTGTTTACCCTGGTAGGGTACATTCAATGCACTGAGGCCTGTGATGTACGGTTTATCGGTTGCCTGTATCAAAGGCTTTACTTGTTCTTGAAACCAGCGAGGCCACAATTCAATGGCCGTGGTGAGTTGCACATTGGGGTAGCGGTTGAGCAGGCGTCGAATGCGCTTTTCTTGCAGTGGGGTAAGTGTTTTGTTTTCTTTGTAGAGAAATTCTAGTGCTTTTAATTTAGTCAGTAGAGACTCTTTTACTGATGAGAGCTTTTTATCATCCACCTTGAGAAAACAGAGCGTGTGATTGTCTAGCTCGATCGGGCTGATGCGTTTGTCCGTTTCGTAAGTGATAGTGTCGGGTAGGGTGTGGGTTAGACCTAATTCGAAAGCCGCTAGCGCACCCGATGGGCTCACTTTGGCGTTATATTGCTGTTTGATCGACCGAATGATGTCCTCTTCTCTAGGAGGAAGCTCTCCGAAGTATTTACTGTTGTACGGTTTGTAATACAGGCCATTGCGAATTTTTTGAAGCCCCTCGGCTTTGTACAGGCGAGAGACAGCCTTATCGACCTGTTGGCTGTTGGTCGATAGTTTTTGCAGGGCCCGGCTGGCGATGATTCCACCCTCTGGTACTCGCTGGAGCTGCTGTCTCACCTGTTCTGCAAGGTTCATAGAAACATCCCTAAAAGGATAAAATATCATGTTATTTTATCGCAAATGTGGAGAGTTTAGCACAGGAGGTTATCAACGGAATTCCCGGGACAGTTTACTTAATTCCAGTAAATAGCCATCAACGGTAAATAGATGAATTAAGTAAACTGTCCCCGGATAGAGGCCTTGTTCAGAGAATAGAAAAGGGTGATATGAAGTGCGAAATGGGTGTTGTATTTGAAGTGGCGACAATAGTGGGTGTCAAGCTCTTTGGTTCTGATGAGAAAGAGCTCTCACGGCATGTATTTAGAAGTGAAGAAAAGCTGGCTTTACTGCCAAAAGCTGTCCGCAAGAAATCAAGGGTGTTAGGTATCAGTGCGTGGTTTTAAGAGCTGCCCAACACATTACTTTGGCGGGCCACCGATTTGTGGCACCGTTTCAACCGCTTGACGGATTTCGCCAGCGGCTGTTTGTACCACGTCATTAAATAAGTACTGTTCCTGTTCAGTCGCTTGATCGCTAAAGTCTGCCATCGTTATCCAGTCTTGTTCAGAAAATAATTGCTGCGCTAAACTAGCACTGGGGACATGGTGGCCCATGCTTTCAACAATATAACGGGTATAACGCTGACTGACTGCTTCAAACACGTCGATGGTTTCTGGTTCTAGTGTAACGGCGCTATTAGTCATTTCAGTCAGTAACTCTAGATTTCGATCAAGGCGCTCATAGACTTCTGATATAGCCGTACCTGGATCTATACCGGCTGCGGTGGTTTTTTTTGTCAACATGGAGAGCATTTTTATGTCTTGCTTATGTAAACGATCCATAGCGTGTTGAAAGTAGTTGCTAACGGCAGCATAAAAAGGAATAAAAGTACTATCGCCACCCGCACCCGTTGCTAGTGCTTTGCTTAATCCCTGACGTACTTGAACGAGCCGTATTCTTTCGCCCATTAAGCGTTTCATCGTTTCGCTCATCATAGTGCTCCCTGTTAATGGATAGGCGGTTTTTAATAAACCTGCATACCACTATTGTGAATGTGCTGTATTTTCCACTGGTCTGCTTTCTTTACCAAATTTATTGTGCCTAAACCAAAAGTGGTAGCGGGTTTGCCCATATGTAAACCGCCTAATCGAAATGTTGCAATGACAGTTGCGGCTGTGTCGGTGGTATTAATACGAATGGGTTCTATATCAAACGATAATTCTGTGAACATGGCAAACAGGTGCGCCACTCCGCCTTCCAGATAATTCTGTTTATTCCAGGCATTGCCACCAGGCTGAATGATGACAAAGTCTTCCGTTAAAAGACTGCCCAGCGTATCGGAATTTTTTTCCTTGGTAGAGGATACATACTGTGTAAGTATCGACATAATGGATTTTTGATCAGCACTGAGCTTCGTTTCATCCAATGCTTCCGGTGTCGATGCACCGCCATGATCAACGTATGGCCTGCATTGTACGGCAAGCTTTTTCAGTACGGCGGATTCTTTATCCAGTTTACCCGTACATTCCTTTTCCATGCTGAGAATGGTTGCCCGGGTGTTGCTGTTATCAGCTTCGGCACTGGCTAACGTGGGAAGGGCGAATGGGATAAGTGAACAAAACAGTAAGCTAAGGGCTAATGGATGTTTACTAATATTCATGAGTGCTTCCTTATAGATTGAGTGCTTTTAGTTGTGTATAGCCCTGTGCTTTCAAACCCCGAACAGCTTGATGCCCGGTGCCGCCGGTTACACCAATTAAAAGAATGTTACCGACTTGTTGGTTGCTTAATTGATCTGACATGTTAGCCCCTGGTATTTTATTATGACTGGCCATTAAATACGGCAATGCCCGCAGCGGCTCTCTTTGGTGCGCGTGAGCCCATGTATTTTCCAGCTTCCTGAAGCTTTTGTCTTTCTATTGTCATTGCTGAATTACTGGTTTCCACCATTTTAATGACTTCACCTTTTTGTGGGTCGGCCTTGGCAACATCGCCGGTCCACACATTAGTCGAATAGATAAAACGGTTGTCGACGGAAGCGGTAATTTGAGCCCAGCCATAGCGGCCTAGATGTACTTTATCTAATACTTTTCCATGCGGATCGTAAATTTCGTAATCACAGCCACGGGTGACTATTAAATTGCCATCATTGAGATAATGCATGGCAATAAACCAGTTTTGATCATGGATTTCGCCTTCAGTGATACGTATCAGGTCTGGCATTTGTTGCTTTTCCTGAATGTTGTAACGGCGAATGCATTTGCTGGTTTCAGAGGTATAGCTAATAAACTCTTCGCTGGGATGTAATGAGCCGTGAGTGAAACCTTTAAAACCGGTCAATTCGGGATAATTTTCTACCTCGAGCTCCTCAATAAATTCCCAGTCACTATTAAAGTGATGAAGATTGCCATTCCCCAGTTTATTGGTGCCAGGGATTTTCTTAGAGCTAGTCCCTTTATGAATATGTTCACCGATCAGGTATTCACCAAAATAAATATCGCCATTGCTAGTGAAATGGACACTGCCAAAGGCTCGGTCGGCAAAATGGTGAGTGGGCCGTTGAATGCCGTTTGGGTCTATATGAATCACTTTGTGGCTATGCATATCAAAACCCCACAACACACCCTTGGGGTCGAATTTTATTCCAACAATAAAATGCTCAGTGTCATTAATCCATAACACACCTTTCTCGTTGAGGTCAGCATCGTATTGGATGATACGCCCCCAGCCTTTGTGATCATCATTTTCATCATTCAACCACGTGCAACTGACAAAGACATCGCCGGCTTGAAAAGGCTGGATGGTATTTTCTCTTTCCACGGTATGACTCCCTTTATAT
>DRHD01000286.1 GCA_011049795.1 Porticoccus sp. | reverse complement strand
ATTTGAGGTTGTACTTCTTTGGATAGTGAAACAATACTCTCAGAAAAAATCTCAGGCTGAATTGTTATTTTTTTCTGGAGCGGATTTGGTCTATCTGGGCGATTCCCCAGATTTTGAGCAATATCAGCCCGAGATTTTTTCTGAGAGTATTGTTTCACTATCCAAAGAAGTACAACCTCAAATCATGTTGATTGGTTCAACCTTTGTAGGACGGGAATTGGCCCCATTGATCGCCGCCAAACTCGAAACAGGTCTAACAGCCCATTGTATCGATCTGGGATTGAATGAAAAGCAAGTCCTTGAGCAGCAAATCCCGGCTTATGGAGGGATAATGTCGATCATCTGCCCGGAAAAACGACCCCAAATTGCTACTGTTGCCCGGGGAGTTTTTCCCATGCCTGAGTTGGATGAGAATAGATCAGGAAAGATTATACCGGTTGAACCCCCAAAAGGAGTAAATATTAGGGTGAAGACTCTCAAAGTAGTTCATAAAGAGCCCGAAGGTGTACCTCTCGAATCCGCACCGATTGTGGTTGCTGGTGGAGCAGGTGCAGGATGCATCGAGGGTTGGAAGGAAATAGAAGCGTTGGCTGGAGTCCTTAATGCAGCTTTGGGTTCAACGCGGCCAGTAGTCGATGAAGGTTGGACCGAATTAGATACAATGATTGGCCAAAGTGGGAAAATGATCAACCCCGAATTGTATATCGGTGTTGGTCTATCGGGCGAACTGCAGCATATGGTGGGTATCGTCGGTGCCAAGGTAATGGTTGCGATCAATAATAACCGAAAATCCCCAGTGTTTGAGCAGGTAGATTATGGCGTCGTGGAAGATTGTCGGGAATTTATTCCTGTCTTAGTGAAAAAATTGCAGGAATATCATTCCGAATAAATCTAACCTGAGACGGAAAAACCATGCGCACAGTTGAGATGTATCTGCGAATGGCGCAAAGTGTTGACACAACCCGAAATATTCAGTATTGATGACCCGTGGGCCTCTGCCGCCCCATGATGTCGTCTTTGATGTGAGTAAAGAAGATATTGATTGCGGATTTGAATTTTAACCAAGTAAGAAGGGGATGGTTGTATGAAAAATCAATTATTAAGGAAAAAACACCAAAGACAATAAAAGGAGAAATGTTAAATGGTGGATAAAGGATCAGTGGGCATAATTGAACGTGACCACGCTGCTGTAGCATCAACGATCTATCGATACACGGATATTGTCATCCACCGGGGTGAGGGTGTATACCTTTACGACCTTGAAGGACGGGAATATCTAGACTTTGTGTCTGGTATCGCGACAATGAATGTAGGGCACTGCCACCCGGTGGTTGTAGAAGCCATATGTGAACAAGCGCGTACGTTGATTCACGGCGCTTGCCATATTGGTTATATGGAGCCTTACGTAGCAATGATGGAAGCCCTAAAGGCAGTCGCTCCTGGCGATCTTAGAAACGGAAAAGGAATCCTGGTAAATAGCGGGTCTGAAGCTGTGGAGACGGGCATTAAACTCGCTCGCTATGTTACTAATCGCCCAATGGTCCTGGCTTTTACCGACAGCTTCCATGGGCGGTCTATGGGTGCTTTGGCGTTGACTGCCAGCAGTACCCTTTATCGTCGGAATTTAACCAGCTTACTTTCAGGCGTCCATCATACGCCTTATCCTTATTGCTTCCGTTGTCCATTGAAGCATGAGTCTCCTGAGACATGCGGAATGGCTTGTCTAAACTTGGTTGAAAAGGCACTTGAAACCGTGGTTCCCCCTGAGGATTTGGCTGCCATCATTTTTGAACCAATTGCAGGTGAGGGGGGGTATATCGTGCCTCCAGATGGGTTTTTAAAGGGATTACGGGAGATTTGCGATCGGCATGGTGCATTGTTGATTGCAGATGAAGTACAGACCGGGTTTGGGCGTACAGGTAAGATGTTTGCTGTGGACCATTGGGATGTAGTTCCAGATATTATCTGTATGGCTAAAGCATTGGGAGGTGGGTTGCCATTGGGGGCAATGCTTGCCAGGGCTGAATTAGTTGATGATTGGCCACCTGCTGCTCAAGGAACCACCTTTGGGGGTAACCCCCTTGCCTGTCGGGCTGGTTTGGCGACTCTGAAGATCATCGAAGAAGATAACTTGTTGGCGAATGCCCTTAAGGTTGGGAATTATATTCAGAACCGCTTGCGCAGTGCTCAGAGCGAATTGCCCATCATCGGAGATGTACGCGGGAAGGGACTGATGGTTGGTGCAGAGTTGGTTACTGCAGACGGTAGCCCTGCCATTGAGATCATCAAGGCAATCATCAAAGAGATGGGAGAGTATGGGATCGTCTTAACAAAGTGTGGTGCCAGCGCTATTCGCTTTGCCCCACCATTAATCATAAAGGAGGATCAAGTAGAGAAGGGTTTAAGTATCATTATTGATGTGCTCAGGAAATACCAGTGGTAAAAAACTGATATTTTAATAATTTTACTAGACATATACTGTCACAAGGTGACTTGCACGAAATTGGCAATACCCTGGTGGGTACAATGCTGACCGCCAAGCGGATGGTTATGCTGAAGATGCGATT
>DRHD01000285.1 GCA_011049795.1 Porticoccus sp. | reverse complement strand
GGGTTGTACGAAGCTAGATAAATCCTTATAGTGCGCGATAAAAGACTGGCGCTCTGTCTTCATAGCGCCTCGTCTTCCATCAAAATATTTTCGAGAGTTTTTATCTACTTTCTCAACCATAAACTAGGCCGTTCCCAAGATAGTATTCTGAGCCGTACTAGCAGTTGGCCCTAATCCTTGTGGGCCGGTAAGAATAGTTGACTCTCGGCCACCAGCCGCAGCCGCTCTACGCCTAGCTCTTTGACGAGTGCCAACTACATCTTCATCCGAAGGTGCTGTAATAGGCGGAAGAGGGGGCGGCAAAGGAGGGGGAGTAGGAGTGCTGCCGCCGCCAAAAAGACCACCAATACACATATCATTACTCCCTAATATTTTCCATCAAGAGGATCAAATTCAGAGGTTATCAACTTCCCAGCAGTTCTTTCGCCTGCGACTACTCGCAAAGGCGCTACCTCTTGTGCGTAAGTCAAAGCCAACGCATCTGCAATATCAGGAGAAGCTGCTTCGCCCCCAAGTCGTTCTTTCATGTCTTTTTTAGATTCAAGATGAACCTTATTCCCCTGGATTGTATACCCGAACTCCCGTTGTGTCAACTGATCCTTTAATTCCACCCCACCTTTGTCTGTGAGCTTGGGAAGCACCAACTTGGTAGCGATGGCCTCGCGCATTGTTCCCCACATCTCATCCGACTTGAAACGATAGACTTCCTTATCGGTAGCGCCCCCACCAAACTGTACTTCAAGGATATCATAGCCGAGATGGCGAAGATAATCCACAACGCCAGCACCAATACCGCCCCCGTCTACAAAGACTGCTGAAGGGTCCATACCTATTGCTCGAAAGCGCCGAATACACTCTATGACTTTTCCTGATACCTGAATCGTGTCCAATCCTTTGTAACGCTCAATAGGGAAAGATCGGGCATCATTACCGATGCGAGGATAGATAACCGTATCATCATCACCAAACCGGGCCACATCTACGCCGATAATCAGGGGGGCATAGCGATCTACAACAGGCTCCCGCTCCATGGCAGCATCAACATCAGCAGTACCGATAAACTGCATACTACCGACTGAAGGGAACTCCCCTTTGACACGAACTTTTACAAAGTCACTGTCTTCTCCATAGGCAGCAATCCATCGATCAATACGATCCTTGTTGGTGATCTGGACATTCCTACTGTCTACACAAAGCACTCGATAGTCCTTTTTAAATTTCCCCTTGCAGTTATCGAAGAACCGGCCACTGTTACGGGTTGGATTGCCAAAGTCAAAGGTCATCGGCTCGCCATCAGTCGTACCGCCCTCTCGCACTTCAAAGATGCTATTGGGCACGGCGCTGGCTTCATCAAAGATATAATAGGGGGTAGAGTTAGCAGCATGTAACCCGGCAAACGCTTCAGAGTTTTCCTCTCGGCAAGTCTGGGCATCACAACGCCACTCTTCTTTAAAATCGTTGTGATAGAGCGACATGGCATTACGGCCAGAGGTATAAGTAAACCAATGACTAGTTAGAGACAAACGGTGCCACATACCTAGTCCAGCCCAGGTCTTGGTCCGAAGCTGATCCGAAGTATTTGCAGTTACAATACCCCGAGAGAAAGGACGAGTATCTGCTATGAATTTGATTAGCATTGCCACCAGAACAGTCTTACCAATACCATGGCCAGAAGAGGTGGTATATTGGATTGGCTGAACTGCATGAGTACCATCAAAATTCCGTTCCTTAATATCCGCCCCCAACTGATCAAGGAACTCACAAGCCCACTGATCTAATCCATGAGCGTGATCATGTGCTTTAGAATGCTTTGTATCGTTATTACCTGGACAACTAGAATTTATGCATTTTGCTCCTGGAAATCTTTTGTAATATTCAGGCGTCAACTCTACCAGCTGGATAGCGGACTCAGTGTCCCAAGGCCACATGTACATGACATAGCCCAGTGGATCAGCATAAAACCCAGCTAGGTCTTCAGCCAGTTGCTCATCATCCGATAGGGGGGTATCACGTGATACGTCTGTCATCTCTGCCCCTTCTACTCTTACGCACTCGTGGATGAACATCTTTAGTAGCGGAAACTAGCCCTTGCGTATCGCCGATTAAAGCCGGAATAGTAGTGCTTGTGTCTACCTCAATGTCAGAGGTAACTTCAGTTACGTTTCCACCCGCATCAGTGTATCCAAAGAACCCATCACGGTCTATAGTGCCGCCAGAACAAGTCTCTGTTGTGATTGTGCCTGCTCCTGTAATGTGTACTGTATCGCCTGAAGCCATATTCTTGAAGTTAATCTCTCCATCGAAGGCAAACAAATGAACCGCTGTAGCTCCTACGGCTGCAAAATCTATGGTGATAGCAGATGCGGACTCACTGAAACACTGATGAAATGTATGTGTACCAGCCTGTCCGATTGTAAACGTGTCCCCTAAAGAGCAACGCTCAAAATGACCATCATTGTCTAGTGTCACAGCTTCTATATCACATTCTTCAAATTCAAAGGTACTTGTAGCTGTTGCTACGCCACTAACTTGGGCACCAAAAAGAAATATACCAGTGATGTTCTGCCCGCCCAAGGCTACAGTCCAGTCTCGCCCTGTATGGATTTCATCAGTTTGATCCGCAGCAAATGTAACACTTGATCCAGGCGCGTAAACAAGACGATGTAAGTTAGTGCTTGCTAGAAGCGTATTAGCAGCCGCCATAGTGGATACTGGATTACGAGCAGTACCGTCAATCCCCACCACGGTATTTGTGTTGCTGGCGGTCGAGTCAACCCACACTGCGCCGTTGTCGTACCCGGCAGTACCAAGAGTGAAACTTAAGAATATCTGGTCTATAAATAAGGTCGCGGATGAAAGAGTGAAGGCCCCGTCAGTGAACCTAACCCTCACCTTACCTTCGTTGGCCCCAGTACCAACCATGCTGACGAATAACTCGTAGCTATCGACTTCATTGGCCGAACCGGCTTTACCGCTAAGCTGTCCTACCTGCACCCAAGCCGAAGCCACCCAGTCAAAACCGTAGACTTCCAGATCATCATTATTGCCGGTGAGAGCGCCCGTCATGGTGACAGACGTAGGCACACCGGAGCCCACAAGGAACTCATAATATAAATCCAGGGCGTTGCCAACATCAGTATGCTGGTGAGAAGTTCCGTCTAGGGCAGCAGTAGAGGATACCGTGCCGGAAGATTGCGTACCCGTGGTGAGGGTGTAGCTAGCAGCCGCTATGTTCGTCGCGGCCCCAACATTAGCGATGCCACCGAGCTGTGCTTGAGTAGCGGGGAAGGTATCCCCGGCCAACCCGGTGGTATCATATTGCAATTCAAGATTATCAGCAGCCGTAGTGTCACCAGATATAGCTGTTGCATCAGAATTCATTTTTCCACCAACTAACGCAGATGGCAATCTACCTAGGGTAATGCCAACACCGTTTTCAATATTATCAACTGTTGATTTCACGCTAATTAAATCAACCGCAATATTTGCTCCCGCAGCACCCGTTACAACAGCTCCATATATAGTATCAGCATCCGCCCCAGGATCACCTATAGCTTGACCAAAGGTTCCTTGTGTCTGCTCTCCTGTTGCATCAACAGCCCATATGCTTGCTGC
>DRHD01000284.1 GCA_011049795.1 Porticoccus sp. | reverse complement strand
TCATTAGTTTTTGTGCTGACGGCATCCGAGAGGCGGCCAAAGAGGGCTTTTATGACTGGGTACTGGATCAGGATGCAGATTTTATCTGTATTCAAAATCTTAAGGCACAGGAGCACGAGCTACAAGCCAATACGTTTTGGCCTCAGGGCTATAACCCCTATTTTTTTGATGCCGTCGAAAAAGACACCAATGGCGTGGCCATCTACTGCAAAGAAATGCCCAAAGCCATTATGACCGGCTTAGGTTTTATCGATTTCGATATGGAGGGCCGTTACATTCAAGCGGATTTCCAAGACATCAGTATTGGCTGTCTATTGGCCCCTAGTGCCTATAAGGCCGATGACAAAGCCGTCGCCCACAAAAAACAGTTTTTTGAATTATTTCAAAATCACTTAAATAAAGTCCGCAATAAACGCCGTGAATTTGTCATCTGCGGTAACTGGAACATGACTCACAATGAAAATGATGTGCAAGACACTCAAGCCAATCGGGACATGTCTGGCTGCTTACCGGAAGAACAACAATGGATGGATCAATTAATCCAGGAGCTTGGTTATACCGATGCTTTCAGGGAAATTAATACTGACAACGACGAGTTCACCTGGTGGCCCGACGGTGATCGCGACCAAAATGGCTGGCGCACTGATCACCAGATTATTTCCGCAGGACTAAAACCTGTGGTTGAATATGGCGCCATTTACAAAAATCAGCGCTTTTCCAGCCATGCACCACTGATTATGGATTACGATTACGAGATGTAATTTTAGCGTATTTGAATTCAGAAGCCGGGGGCCGGGGGCTTAACTTAGTCCCCGACTTCCGACCACTGATCAAGCTTCCGCCAGCGCCGCCTTCTGCTTAGCCACTAAATCCTTAATGCCACTTTCAGCCAATGCCAACATTTGGTCCAACTCTGTACGACTATAAGCCTCGCCTTCTGCTGTGCCCTGCACCTCAATAAAGCCACCCTGCTCAGTCATCACCACATTCATATCCGTTTCAGCATTAGAATCTTCTGGATAATCCAGATCTAAAACCGCTTCACCCTCATACACACCCACCGACACTGCGGCGATCATGTGCTTGAGCGGGCTGGCTTCAATCATGCCCTGTTCCTGCATCGACGTCAGCGCATCGACCAACGCCACACAAGCACCGGTGATGGACGCGGTACGCGTACCGCCGTCCGCCTGGATCACATCACAGTCAATGGTAATCGAATGCTCTCCCAGAGCCTCCAGATCAACTGCCGCCCGCAGTGAGCGTCCGATTAAGCGCTGAATTTCCACCGTGCGACCGCCCTGTTTACCCCTAGCAGCTTCACGCCCCATACGACTATCGGTAGATCGAGGTAACATGCCGTATTCCGCTGTAATCCAACCTTGACCCTTACCTCGCAAAAAACGGGGCACACTGTTTTCTACTGACGCGGTACAAATCACCTTGGTATTTCCAAACGTGATCAGCACTGAGCCCTCAGCGTGACAAGTGAAATTTCGAGTGATGGTGATATCACGAAGCTGGTCTTTGTTGCGGCCACTGGGTCTAATCATAATTTTTCCTGAAACTTTTTCCTGAAACGATAGAGAAAGAATTTTCATTGCTAATGAGTTGCTAAGAAGTCGGCGCATTATACACATGAACTGTATGACGCGGAGACGCAATCGGGCTAGAATAGCCGCCTATCTTTGGCCTCACCCTTTAGCCTCAGCATTGGCCTCAACAACACATCATTAAGACCGGCCACAGACAACAGGTATTCACCACCATGATTCGAAGCATGACCGCCTTTGCCCGCCAACCCTCCCAGCACGACTGGGGATCATTGGTATGGGAAATCCGCTCAGTCAATCACCGCTATCTGGAGCCTGGCTTTAAACTACCGGAGTCCCTGAGACGACTGGAAAATAATTTACGGGAAAAACTCCGTAACGGTCTCAATCGCGGCAAAATCGAATGCAGCTTACGCTTGCAGGTGCTAGCTGGCAGCAGTTCTGCCCAACTGACCATCAACAACGACTTGTTAAAGCAAATTATCAGTGCCGGTGAAGCGGTACAAAATCAACTGCAGCAACCCTCTGCGCTTAACCCCCTGCAATTGCTGCAATGGCCCGGAGTCATGTCCGAGCCAGAAACCGACAGCGACATGATCTGCGAGCAAGCCCTGGCACTGTTTCAGGTATCACTGGAGCAACTGATTGAAAGCCGGGAACGCGAAGGCGCGGTATTAAAACAATTTATCGAACAGCGACTGGATACCATCGCCGACATCACGGTGGCGGTAAGACAGCAACTACCCGTCATCCTCGCGGCCCAGCGCCAAAAATTACAAGATCGACTGGCCGAGCTCAAAGCTGAGCTAGATTCGGACCGGTTAGAACAGGAAATGGTGATTCTGGCACAAAAGGCCGATGTTGATGAAGAACTTGACCGGCTAGACGCACATCTGGGCGAGGTCCGACGTGTACTGAATAAAGGCGGAGCCTGTGGACGTCGTCTCGATTTCCTAATGCAGGAATTAAACCGCGAAGCGAATACGCTGTCATCTAAATCCATTGTCAGCGACACCACCCAAGCAGCAGTAGAATTGAAAGTGTTAATTGAGCAAATGCGTGAACAAATCCAAAATATTGAATAAGCTCACGATTAAGTAAACCCAGAATAACTCTATTGGCTCAATATTCGCACACGCCCTGAGGACGACACGCACAATGGCAGGCAGTACCGTTTCATCAACCCAAGTCACAAAAGGCAGGCTCTACACCGTCTCAGCACCCTCCGGCGCTGGCAAGACCAGTTTAGTCACCGCATTAATCAACGCCACCCCAAACGTCAGAGTGTCGGTATCACATACCACACGCCGCATGCGACCCGGCGAAGAAAACGGCGTCAATTACCACTTTATCGAGCCACAGACCTTTCAATCCATGCTCGAAGAACAGGCCTTTTTGGAATCCGCGCAGGTATTTAGCAATAACTACGGCACCTCCAGGCACTGGGTAGAACAAACATTGACCAATGGCGACGACGTGATACTGGAAATTGACTGGCAGGGTGCCAAGCAAATTAAACAATTGCTGCCTGACACAATAGCCATTTTTATCCTGCCGCCCTCCCGGGCAACGCTGGAACAACGATTAACCAACCGTGGACAGGATGATCAAAGCGTTATCAGTCAACGTATGGCGGAAGCCGCCAGCGAAATGTCTCATTATGAGCAAGGCGACTATCTGGTCATCAATGATGATTTTGATACTGCCCTGGCTGATTTACAGGTAATCCTGCGCAGCTCAAGACTGTTACAGAACAGCCAATGCCAGCGTCATCAAGTCCTACTAAAGGATCTTCTGGGCTAATTTCCAGGCCGCCACCCTAGATTGATTGTTTTTGATGCATTGTTTTTGGTACGTTGTTTTTGGTACAATGCGCGGCCATTTTGGTTGGTCGGCGTCGATAGCGCCTCCGAATGGTCAAAATCACTTAAGCAAATAGAGAAACTCCATGGCCCGTATTACTGTTGAAGATTGTCTCGATAAGGTTGATAACCGTTTTGAACTCGTTATGGTTGCCAGCAAACGCGCACGCGCACTGGCTACCGGTGGCAAAGAACCACTGGTCCCGGCAGAGTCTGATAAACCGACTGTTATTGCCCTACGCGAAATTGCTGAGGAAGTGATCACGCCGGCAGAAATCATGAACCCGAAGGAAGAAGAGCCTGAGGAAATGATTTTGGATATGGACATGACGATCAACCCGGAAACCTCTCCAGGCTTTTAAGTTAGTCTTATCCTCAAGCCCTATATCATCATAGGGCTTAAACACTTATCGTTTTCTCCGCCGGGGTACTTCTGTCTCGAGCTTTCAACTGCGCTCTCTACCGCGAAAGAACCAGCCTTTGAGTTGCCACCTGCCTTGCCTGCTATGCTAAAGTAAGAGTATAGTTTTTTATGCTCTAGCCTCGAGACTGACCCTAAAATGGCCCCTAAGATCGGCCCTAATAAGATGGTCCCCGAAATCATCCTCGAGATTAAAGCCAACGTTTAGTCATTAAGAGCAGAAAATTCCATGCAACAATACAGCTTCTTTCAGCAACGCGACAACCGCGAAGAAGTGAGCTCCATCGATGCACTCAGTGGCACCCTGCAAAGCTACCTATCCCCCTCCCAGGTAAACCAAGTCAAACGTGCATACTTTTATGCCGAGCAAGCCCATGAAGGCCAGCGCCGACGCAGTGGCGAACCTTACATCACCCACCCTTTAGCGGTAGCAGGCATTCTTGCCGATATGCATATGGACTATCAAAGCTTGATGGCTGCCATGCTGCACGACGTAATTGAAGATACCGGTATCTGTAAATCGGCACTGGGTGAACAATTTGGCGAAGCTGTGGCAGACTTGGTCGATGGCGTCAGTAAACTCACTCGCATGGAAGATCAAACCCGCGCCGAGGCGCAGGCAGAAAACTTCCAAAAAATGGCGCTAGCCATGGCCAAGGATATTCGCGTCATTCTGGTGAAGCTGGCTGACCGCTTACACAATATGCGTACGCTAGGTGTATTGAAACCGGAAAAACGCCGCCGTATTGCCAAAGAAACATTGGATATGTATGCCCCCATTGCGCAACGCCTGGGCATGCACAATATTCGTGTTGAATTTGAAGACCTGGGTTTTGCCACGCTCAACCCCATGCGCTCAACACGGATTCAAGCCGCGGTTAAATCCGCCCGCGGCAACCGCACGGAAATCATTGAACAAATTAAAGAGTCGATAGAAGCCTGCCTGGTTCAAGAGAACCACGAAGCCACTGTCATCGGCAGAGAAAAGCACCTCTACAGTATTTACCAAAAAATGCGCGGCAAGAAAAAGTCCTTTTCAGAAATCATGGACATCTATGCCTTTCGTATTGTCGTCGATAGCGTCGATACCTGCTACCGCGTCCTCGGCTGCATCCACAGTTTATACAAACCGGTGCCAGGCCAATTTAAAGATTATATTGCCATTCCAAAATCCAACGGCTAT
>DRHD01000283.1 GCA_011049795.1 Porticoccus sp. | reverse complement strand
GTGATTCGGTTGACCCCTTTGACTGGCAGAAGGTGTCCGATCAGGACGGGGCGATTGCCCAAATGTCCGTAACGGAACGAAACAATATCCAAAGAGCAATAGGTCCGACACAGATACTTGCCAACAACGGCGATATTGTCGGACCCATAGACGAGAAGGTTCCCGATGTCGTATTAGACTGGAATCCGGGTTCTGCGGCGTTCAGTGCAAGTGCTGACGTAGACGAGGAGAGGCAGATACTCTTTACTTACGCAAGGGTTGAGACGACAGCAAACGCCGATGGAAATAAGTACCCCGACCGCGCTTTGGTCTTGAATTATGAAGATAACAACTGGGCGGTACACAATCACGAGATTCATTCGATAGGGTTCTCCGCTCTTGAATCGGATGTTACGTGGGATTTGGACGACGCTTGGGAGGATATTGACTTTGCATGGAACACCTCAGATACAGTCTCAGGGTTTCCTTTTACTATCATCGGCGATCACGACGGATTGTTATTGCAGTTGAATACGGGCGGGGCCGATAACGGTTCGGCGATCCTGTTCAATGCAAAAACCGCAAGGGTCAATCCTTATAACAAACAGGGGCGGAAAGCGAAACTCCTGAAAGTTGAATTCCTGTGTGATGTGGATGCGGATGTGAGTTTCGATGTAGAGTTCTTTCTTAACTCAGATACGACGAAGTACAAGACGGTAACGATCACTACCTCACCGGTTGAGGGCGCAGACGAAACAGCATGGTATGCGGCTTTTGCCGAAACGACAGGATTCTTTCACAGCCTTAATATCACAAATAACGCATCCGGTAATCGTCCTGTTATTCATGCGATGCGGTTCTGGTTCAAGCCTGCGGGGAAAGTGAAATGAGTATAGGAAAATGAGTATAGATAAAATGAAGGTCTTCGAGAAGTTCCCCGCAAGCAAGGACCAGACCAGATTGGTTCAATGGATAGAGAACAAGATATACAGGATTGTATCAAGACGAATCAACTGGCTGTTGAACAGAGTAATAAGCGAAGGAATTGAATTGATCGTAGACGGCAACGAGCCGGGCGATGACGGGAACTGGCGGATAATTGTGATAAGTGGCGATTTGAGATTTCAGAAAAGAATCAGCGGAGTGTGGACGCAGGTATTTGAGATAGAAGGTTAATGTGAAACGATTGATATTTTATATTGGCATTGTTGCGTTTGTGGCATCGCTTCTATATGCCGCGCGTGGGGATCTTACGATTTCCAGTCCGGGCACAAAGATACTGTGGCCCAATACTTCGTTCGGTATACAGTTTGACACGAATTTTAGCAGTATCCAGATGGGAACATTGGATACTGGTGCGCTGCCGAATTTTATGACCGCTGTTGGTAATGATGCCGGTTTCGGTGGTTCAGCAGATCGTCAATCCGCCTTTGGTGCATCTGCGGGGGCAAGTAATACAGGTATAAATCAGGCTGCGTTTGGAGATGCGGCTGGTTTTGGAAATTCCGGCACTTACCAGATAGCCATCGGTACTAACGCAGGGCATACGAATACACAGAATGAACATACGGCTGTTGGCAGGGAGGCGGGTTTTCAGAACACGGGCCAACAGTCCTCTCATTACGGTGCATGGTCGGGTCAGTACAACCGCGCAGACAATCAATCGTCCGTTGGGTGGGAGTCGGGATTTTTCAACACAGGGGCGGGGCTGACAAGTGTAGGCGTCAGTGCTGGCAAGCATAATGACTGGACCAACAATACCGCTATAGGCTATAACGCATTCAATGCTTTTACTATAGATGCAGTAAGGGTACAGAGTTTCGATTTCGGTGATGTTGATGTTGGTAATAATCAGGTAACAATCACACTGCATGGTCTCGGAAGTATAGGGGATTTTATCAATCTCAAATTCACTGCCGCAGGTTCGGGGGTGCCTGGTTTGGTTGACGCTGAAATTGATATATGGGAAGTTATCTCTGCAAATATTCTCGAAGTTACAACAGATACAATCACTGCGACGGGGTCAGACAGTGGGCACACACTCAGCCCACAGGAGATATGGACCAATTCTACCGCTCTCGGCTTCAACGCCGAACCAACCGCATCCAATCAGGTTGTGTTGGGCGACACGAATGTTACTGAGGTAAAGACCACGGGCGGATTATCTATCGGTTCGCCTCTGACTATTACCAATGCCAGCGGCACCGATGCCGTCATAACAATGGACGGCACAAGCACTAATCCCGCCGACTTTACTTACGAAAGCGATAATAGTAAATTCCTGATTGGCGCTTTTGATTTCACCGTAGACACGGACACATTTGTTGTTGATGCGGTTGCGAACAGGGTCGGGGTGGGGACGGCTGCTCCAAACGCTCCATTAGAAGTTAAAGGTGCTTTGCCGGGAAGTGTCGGTGGTTTTCCCAGTGGTCATTTTCACGTAACTGGTGATGGGACTGCTGAATTTTCTAATTCAGTTATTACGGGGCATAATGCTTTTAATACAAATACACAGCTTTGGTATCTCGGAAGTACATCAAGCTCCAATAATGAAATTGCTTTCATAAACCGCCAAAATGCAGCAATGCACTTTTACACAAACAATGCGCCCAGAATGATTATTGATGCTGTCGGCAACGTCGGCATTGGACTTACTACGGTAGACTCCAATTATAAACTTATTGTTAGGCGGGCAACCGACATAAATCTTGGTATTGGTCTTCAAGGTTCTGAGTTGGCGATTGCGACATTTAATGATGCCCTATCTGCTAATGTTCCATTGAGATTTTATGCTTCTGAATATAACCTTTTGAATGGCAACGTAGGTATCGGGACAACAGCTCCCGATGTTTCACTTGAGATAAACAACGCTTCTGGCGGAGCAATCCGGCTGACTTATAATGATGCAGATGGTTCAGCAACAGACCATGCTGACTTTGCCGTAGGTTCTGACGGCGACCTGACGATCACCACTGTTGACGGCGATGGTGCATCGGGCGACATCACCCTGTCACCTGATGGCGATGTTCTTGTGACGACAGACTTTATTGTTGACACCGACGTTCTTGTTGTCGATGCGGTTGCGGATAGAGTGGGAATAGGAATAGCCCTGCCGTTAGATGACCTGCATGTGAAAACAACAGCGACAGGCAGAGGATTAAGGCTTCAAACTACGGCAGGGTCGACTGGTAATACTATTGGGATTAGATTTAAGACGAGTGCTGAAGCATCGAGTGGTTTTTACAAAACCGGTATTTTAGCTGAAGATGATGGTACATCAGCGGCAAGGGGAGCTTTGCATTTATGTAATCGTACTGTCGGTGATTCCGGTAATGTAACCGTAAGCGATGCAAAAATTTCTATATTATCCAATGGCAATGTAGGTGTGAACACGAAAGGCCCGGATGTGCCGTTGGAGGTCAACGCCGCAACGGGCGGTGCAATCCGCTTAACTTACAATGACGCAGATGGTTCAGCAACAGACCATGCCGACTTTGCCGTAGGTTCTGACGGCGACCTGACAATAAGCACTACCGACTCGGACGGTGCGGCGGGCGACCTCACACTCAACCCCGACGGTCATGTCATAATTGAAACCGGGCCTATCTTCCTGAAAGAAACTACTACACCAACGGCAAAGGCTGGCTATGGCGCATTGTACACGAAAAGTACAAATGAACTGTTCTTTCAGGATGGTGCAGGAGTAGAGCATCTTGTACATGGTGATTCCTTTTCTGTTATATGGTTTCATGGAATAAGTACGGTTGAGGTAACAATAGCAGCAATAGATACGTTTACCTTGATAGATTCTTTTGCAGTTGTGGGAAAAGAAGATGATTTGGGTAATGCTACGGGCAATATATCAACGGATACCATAACTCTTTCTTCGGGCAGTGGGGGCGAATATAAAGTTACTTACCATGGCTCTGTAACCGCTACCGGCGGTGCGGATAAAGAAATGATATTTACATTTGGAATCACATTGGCCACGCCTTTGGATATTACCAATGTAACTGATAACACTATTACTCCTATTGTGATTACAAGTGTTGCACATGGTCTCGATAATGGAGATATGGTTGAAATCGTAGGGGTAGTTGGTAACACGGCAGCAAACGGCTCATTTATAGTTGATAGCAAGGCCGCTGATACTTTCAATATAGTAGCCTTAGACGGAAATGCCACAACAGGTAATGGAGATTATAACGAAGGTTCGCCCACGGGGGATATAACTATAGAATATCCCGGCCAAATGGTGGTGCATCGTATGGTAAGAGGTGCTGACTTAGGGGCCATGTCGGCAACTGGTATACATGAATTGGATGGTGGTGATGTAATATCTTTATATGTAGCCAATGTTTCCGGGACAACTAATTTAACTGTTGCAGCAATCAGTTTAGGTTTAGATAGAATTGGAGATTAAAATGAAAAAGTTAGTGACAATATTGTTATTAGTAATCGTATGTGGCATTACGGCTGCACCGCCTCCGCCACCCGGCGACGTGGTAATCAACTTCACAATCCCTGCGGCAAAGGTAGATGATTTTAAGGCGGGGTTTCTGGCGAAGGCACCGATACCGCTGATCGAGTCATCTGAGAGTACGCCAGAACTTAGAATCATGGTTCCACAATACACTGCGAAGCAATGGATTAAGGCATGGCAAAATATTGCTTGCACAACAGACAGCGATAATTGACCCGAACGCATTGGAGTAAATTGTGGGTCCTGGCTTGAATTATAAGATGGGAGATACATAATGGGAATTTTTGATTTTGGAGGCGGTCTCGAAGAAGTGTTCGGTAGTTCGCTATTTGACCCGCGCGGTGGCAGTACCGTACAGGCGACTACGCAGTTACCGGAACAGAGAGATTTTTTGACTGGACTGTTACAACAGTTACAGGGG
>DRHD01000282.1 GCA_011049795.1 Porticoccus sp. | reverse complement strand
GTTGAATAGCCATACAGTTTGATATCAGTCAATTCACATTCTCCGAAGAATTAGTTTTTTGTCTGCGAGCCGAAATCGAAGCCCCGACGGGCAAGATTCTATGTTTGGCCAGCACCAGCTTCCTACTGGGTGGGTTGTAGTGTCTCGCTGATGACTCTTTGATTAAATGTTGAATTTACAGTTTATCTTGTCATTTTTACAAAAAGTCCAAAATAAGTTATAGGCAAGACCCGTGGATCTATTTAGAATGTTTGTTATGGATGCCTTATCAGACATATTAAAAATGATCCAGTTATCTACCAGCACCTACTTCTTCAGAGGAGTCGGGGACTGGAATATGCAGATTAAATATCGCCCTCAGGGATTGTTCTATGTTGTGCTAAAAGGGCAGTGCTATTTTCGAGAGGAAGGGAGCGAGGATTTGCAGCGACTGATGGAGGGGGACATTATAGCCCTCCCGACAGGGGGTAATCATTGGCTATGCAATAGTCCAGCCGGGCTGAATCTAACAGCGGTGAATGCCATCAAGGTGGGACGTAATGGTGAGCTCTTATTGTTGAAAACAGGAAAAATTGAATCCATTCCAACTGGTGGTGACTATTTATCAAGTGCCTCCCAGCCCAATCAGACACCACTATCTAAGCGACCGGAGGTAAACCTTAGCGACAAAACTACGACGCTGCTAGTGGGCACTTTGTCCTACGACACCTCTGTTGACCATCCATTTCTCAAAAACCTCCCCTGCTTTATTCGCACTAGCACTCATAATAACTGGCTAGAGAGTTTTGTGAATGTACTGGAAAAAGAATCCAGGACCTTGTCTCCGGGCTCGACACTCATGGTGGATCGATTGACAGAGATATTGATCGTTCAGCTTTTGAGAGCCCACATGCAGAAGATGAAACATTCCAACGGTTATATGGCTGCATTATCTGACCCCAAGATTGGTTTAGCGCTAAATCTGATCCATGCGGAGACGGAAGAGAAATGGACGGTGGATTCTTTGTGTAAAACCGCCGGACTTAATCGCACATCATTCAATGAGAAATTTGTTGCCTTGGTGGGGTCTACGCCAAAATTCTATTTAACCAATACACGTTTGCAAAAGGCAAAAATCAGTTTGCAAGGCAGCAACGATTCTATGTTATGCATCGCGGAACGTGCGGGTTATTCATCTGAAGCGGCTTTCAGCAAAGCCATTAAAAAGCACTTCAACAGGACCCCGGGGCAGATTCGAAAAGGGTGAAGGTAACAACCACAGCTATCGCACTTAACCCGGCAGTGATTGCGTCGCCGATAAAATCAGGCACAAGCAAGCTCCCTGCGATATTGTCGACGTCGCCAAGTAATGAACCCCAGAGCAATCAGCATCTGCAGGCCGCCATATAACAGCAGTGAAAACAGCACCGTGTCTCCCACTTGATCAACTTGACCAATGACGGCAGGAAACAGGGATGCTTTCAACATTAGGCCCAGGTTTACATTGCGAACGACCACCTCCATATCAATGGCCGCGGCATTTGTAGCGGATAGGCCCAAACCTCTACAGACTAACCAACTCACCAATGCCAACACCAGAATCAGCAGGGTTATCAGGAGCATATTGATTGTGCCGAAGGCCTCAATATTAAGCCGTCCGGACGAAGAAGAACCGACAACAATCATCACTATACCCAACAGTGATCCTCGCACACACCACTTGGAAAATGCCTCGGCGCTCTGCGGAAGCAAACGCAAAAAAGCCATGCCCAAGGCCAGAGGCAACAATAAAGTCAGTGCGATTTCCTTCATAATTTGCACGCGCGGCATGACAAAGTCTCCGGGCAAATATTGGGCAACAAGCATTTCCAGAATTAACGGAGTGCTCACCAGACAAACAATTGTGGTCAGTGCAGTGATGGTGATGGACAAGGCAACATTGCCACGGGCAAAATGAGTGAATATATTGGAAGTGGTGCCTCCCGGAATTGCCGCAATCAGGGCAATGCCAATCGCTAAGCCACCGACAATACCAAGCACCGAAATAAACGCATAGGCCACTAAGGGAACAACCAAGAGCTGAATCAGCGAGCCACTGCTTACCGCCTTGGGTTCAAGCAGAACTTCACGAAAGTCTTTAGGACTCAGAGTTGCTCCCATTCCCAGCATAGCCAGAACGAGCTGGAAGACTGCAAACCAGTATTCATGCTCAATATATAATGTGCCCATATTCACCCCTGTCATTATTTCGGTCATCGTCATGCCACCTTGCCATCTACCGATAGGTTTTCCTTCTATCTATAAGTTGGGAATACAGCGAACGGCTCATTAAAACAGAAAACAATTATCAAGTCTGTCAAATAGCTTACAAATGGGAGCGCTTACTGCTCAGGCTTTAACACATTACGGCTTACAGCAGCAATTAACCAGCGACGCGTTTTTGATCAGATTGTGAGTCTAAAATGCGGCGGAATCGATAGATTGACATCTTTTAGTTAATCAAAGTAGTAGGCGTATCTATCTAAAATTGTATTGGCGACTTCTTTTAAATCGACGTTATGCCCAGCGCTATATTCGTAGGTATCAAGGTTGACATCATAAATATGACTTATCCAGATGAACTCTGCTAAATCCAGCAACAAGCCATTTCCGTGTCCGTGACCTTTTTGATCAGCAAAGATAGAGGTCCTACGGTCGTTACCTACTAACTCTGTTACTTCCGGCAGTTGACCCGTTTCAAACATATGTCTGAGTTCGATAGCTGCAAAGGCATAGGGTAAACTGATAATTTCAACATCAGGGTAGAGTACCCTAAGTGCATCAATATCGATTTTAATTTTGCTATTCAAGCCGTCAGTTATTGTGTTTTCATAACTGACCGCGTCACTATAATCGGCAGGAAAGTCTAACCAAGGTGTTCCAATTACGATTTTTGTGTTTGGATTTTTAGATAAGGCGTAATCTATCCAAAGAGTATAACCTTCGCTGGTTGGGCTGGCAGTCATGCCCAATAAATTGACCTGTCCTGTATTGAGGATTGCCTGAACTTTATTTCTGTGACCTTCGTCTTCCCACAGTGCCAGTGGTGCCCCCGTTTCGCCAGGCGAAGATTCGACATGCTGACTATGACCATCGATACCAAGTTGTGTCATATGAAAAGGTATTTGTCTGGCTATTGGTGCAAAAAAACTGTGCCCCATAAATAAAGTGTTGTATCCAGTGACAGGGGTGTTATCAACTCCATCGAGGCTGGCAACAAACTCAGGGAAATAATGCATGATTTGCCCATCGTTGGTCCAGCTACCATTGCCATCTTGAAAGTCACCCCACATATCGACATAACGTGTCATTCTGTCACCAATGCCTAGCGCCTCGTAGCGCTCAACCACGGGATCAACATACATGGGGTTATGACCATCATCATCGTCAAAGTCTGGGCCATAAACTAAATAAGTGGTAGGGCTATCGACAGTTACTTCATCCACTGGGCTCCATGCATCGGTATCTTGCCACGCACCTCGTGGCAGTGCGTTATACATATAGATACCTTTAATTGAAGGATGACCACTATGCGCCAATTGCCAACTAATTATAGAACCACGAGAGCGACCACCCACAACAATAAAATCAGGATCTACATTATATGTATCTGCATTAGCTCTTACCCAGTCAAACATGACTTGAACATCAGCAAGGCCTATCGCAAGATCTTCACCATTGTTAATGGTCGGAATAGACTCCCAACTGATGACCGTATAACCTTCAATTGCAATTGCATTGAGTTCTTTTTCGTTCATGCCATTGGCCGAACCACCGTTGCCGTGCGCAAACAGATAAATAGGGGATGGCGTCGTTTGATCATAAGCTAAATGAATGTTTAGCCACTGACGGTTAGGGTCATCAGCACCATAAATGATGTTGGTATGATCCCAAAGTGTACTGTCATCGTCATTGATGGTTTCAACCTCAACACTCATTGGTGCTGGAGTAGAAGGCGACGTGCTGTTGTCGCCACTTCCTCCACAACCCGTTAATAAGAAAAACATACCCAATAATACAAAAATTTTTCCAATTCTATTCATAATTACACTCACTGAGACCTTTCTTAGTCTGTACGACCTTACAACCTTCTTGTAGGGTCAATAGACAGAAGCAACACCCAAAGGCAATACAATAACAGGCAAGGCCATGCCGCCAGGAAGGTGATCTGACACAACTCCCTGCAATGCCATTACAAAGATATCAAGCTGTTCATGGCTGGGACCCATTGCGTATTGCAGGCGAAGATTTACATAAGGCAGGTGAGGCGAACCATCAACCAGACTAAACTCTACTTTCTGTCCTGATAGTTTTATTTCAGCTGACTTGAACAACGAGGATTCAGAAATTTCTTTATAAATTGTGGATAGTATCTCTTCGACCTGGCACCCAACAAACAGGTCGCTTGAATATTCAAAAGTGCCAATTAGCATAATTTTTTATCCATCATATTTCTGCCTTTCTACTTCATAAAATTAATTTACCCAATAATGACCAGGCTGCGCCCTACCAGCCAGTACATACTGATGCTGCCAATAGTGAATACGCTTACGGTACTGGCTCGACCTAAATAGGCTTGCACCCATGTCATCTGTTTTAGAATTTTAACGGCACTGATGACCGCAACAATGAAAATAATCTGGCCGAGTTCGACGCCTACATTGAAGAATATTAAGGCATTAATTTTCATATCATAGGGTAGGCCCAAGTCGGCTAACACACTGGCAAAACCAAAGCCATGTAGCAGGCCAAAGACACAGGCGCTAGATAATGGGAATCGCCAAGCCCAGGTGTGAGTTTTTTGTTTGATGATTTCGGCAGCTAATACGGCAATACTTAAGGCAATGAGCACTTCAACCAGTGGTGCTGAGATGCGTACGATATTTAAACTGGCTAGTGCCAAGGTAATAGAGTGGGCCAAGGTGAAACCGGTGATAGTGATAAGCACGCGCTTGGTGCCGCCAGCAATAAATAGTAGGCAGGTAATAAATAACAAATGATCGAAACCCACCAAAATATGTTTAGCGCCACCGAGTAAGTATTGTTGCGCAACCTGCAGTGGCGTGATCTCTTGTGGCAGGATGATTTGGGTTTTTTCGGGGGCATTAAACAGCTCAATGGATTCGCCGTCGAGACGGCGCAATACGATCAAGGAAGAAAGTGCAGGGTTAGCGCCGGGGTAGCTGATATCGACGCTAATAGCATGACCACCCATGCAGCGAAATGATTTCCTCCCAACTAAACCAGCGCTGTTTTGACCTGAATAAATGCTACAGTCGTCGCCAATAATATTAATGCGGGGCTCATGCTGAGCCGTCATTACCGGTGGGATTTTCCACCTAAGCTGATAGTCAGTTGTTGCCGTTTGGGTGATTTCGATATACACCGGCCGGCCTTCATGCCCGTAGATATTAGGGGAAATATTGATCAGCAGAATTAACACTAATCCAGTAATAAGCGCTTTCATAGATTCAGACTGGTGCGTTGAACACTGTACTTGCTGACAATTTTTGCGACAGCTTGGCGTAGTAACTGTTGCTGTTGCTGTCGTTGGGCATCGGCCAGCACTACACCCGCCACTTCAGTCAGCGTGGGTGCCCTTGCAGCGCTAAGGTGATTAATGAGTAGTAGATGCCATCCGTGCTCGCTGGCAATGGGGCCTTGCCATTGCTCACTCGCGGCCAATTGGAATAAGGCTTGAGAAAAACGTTTGCCAAAATGGCTGTTAGTGTAATCCTCGCTACGCTCTATGTAATTTCTGTGGTAAAGAAACCGTTCGCCCAGGCGCCCGGCATCTTCAAAACTAACCTTGTCTTGATTCAGTTTGTGCAACAGCTTATTAGCTTGGGCTTGGGCTTGGGCTTGGGCTTGGGCTTGGGCTTGGGAGTCTAATTTGTCGCCAGTGTTGCTAACAAATACATGGGTGAAAGTAGCATTGGCGGCAATCGCGTAGTCTTGTTTATTTTGTTGAAAAAACTCATTCAGCTGGGCTTCGCTTATAGGTGGCACTTCGTTATAAAACCCCTGGGCCACATATTCCATTTTTTGAATCAGTCGGCGCCGCAGAATCTCATCGTTCCGGTCTAAGCCAAGGTTAAGCGCTTCGCGATAG
>DRHD01000281.1 GCA_011049795.1 Porticoccus sp. | reverse complement strand
TCACGCTCTACTTCGGAGGTGAAGGCATCTGCCGAGGCGGTGCTGGATGAGCTTGGCGCAACTCCCGGGGATGCAATCAAACCAGAAATTTTAGCCTCAAATATTATTACTCGATTAGATGACTCCCATACGTTTTTAATTAATCGCAATCGCTTAGGTTCAATGATTTTACCCAAGGAGTCTCTGTATGTGTTGGAAATGCAACCGGCCTCTTACGCAATTATTGCTGCCAATGAAGCAGAAAAAGCTGCCAACATAAAGATTATTGATTATCGCATGATTGGCGCTTCCGGCCGCTTGTATCTTGCCGGTGAAGAAGGTGAAATCCGCACTGCACGCGACGCAGCAGAACAGGCTCTAGTCGACTTGGGTGCCAGCCCAGGAAACCAGCTATGAATTCAGCTGAACTTCGAACAATGGTGCAGGAATTGTTGTTGGAAGAATTAACGGCAATGCGCAAAACCAAAAGCCCTGCTGCTGCCAAAGCGCAGGATGATGCTTGTTGGGTACCCATGCGCGCAGAGAGTGACTTGGCTATGTTTGCCCGCCGCGTATTGCAATTAGCGGAAGATCCGCGCAGACGCCAAGCGATTGAAAGTGGGGTTTTTCCTTTTCGTTTTGAACAGGCAATAAACGATAACTCCATAAGCGCTGTCAATTCAGAAACCAGCTCAGCGGCGCTTGAAAGTCGGATTGATAAAGGCTTGGTAAATGAAAAACATATTCTCAATCTGACTCCAGAAACGACCATTTTGAAGCTTGGAAAACGCGCGACAATTACGCCCCTAGCTCGAGATAAAGCCCGGAAATTGGGCATAACGATAACGAAGGAAAGCTAATGATACGTGGCAAGGTAGTCGCTAAATGCTGGGCGACAACACACATTGAAAATTTACCCAAGGGGCCGCTGCTGGAAGTCGAGCTCGCCTCCGGTGAAATAATAATCGCTTTTGACCCTTTGGGCTGTGGCACTGGAGAGCAAGTTCTCATCACTCAAGGGTCCACCGCGGCAGCTTGGTTTGACCAAGCTAACCCCTGTGTCGATGCCGTCATCATTGGCTCACTTGATAAGTAACGCAACACACAGTTTCACTAACTTAAATTTAACCATTAGCAATAAGTAAACTACCAGGAGAACCACCATGGCGAATAACGCTATAGGAATGATTGAAACTAAAGGAGTTGTCGCATCATTAGCGGCTGCTGACGCTATGCTTAAAGCCGCCAATGTGGTTATTGTCGCCAGAGAGGAAGTGGGTGACGGATTGGTAGCGGTGATCGTAAGAGGCGATGTTGGCGCAGTAAAAGCAGCCACGGAAGCAGGTGCCGAGACCGCCAATCAGGTTGGCGAATTGATCTCAGTCCATGTGATTCCAAGGCCACACAATGATTTGAAAAATCATTTTAAAGGTGTAAGTGACGAGTAATCGGAATTTGCCATTTCAATGGCGGCTGGGGTTAGTAAGCTCAGCAACCATTTCTCCCTTGCCATAGGCAGGGGAGATACAAAGAGAACATTTAGGTATTTCTATGACCGAGCTAAGAGTTTATCTACAAATTGATGACTTACAACCACAGTTGGCCGCTTATTTAGGCGCCCCCATTCGTGGCCGTGGTTATCCTCCGGTAGCAGGCAACAATAGTATTATTATTGAAGTCGCTCCGGCACTGGCGATTCATCAAGTAGTGAATTTGGCCTTGAAAAAATCACCGGATCTGGAGCCTGGGCTTTTATTTGTAGAACGCCAGTTTGGTATTTTAGAACTGCACAGCAACAATGCTGAAGAATTGCATGCTGCTGGCCAAGCAATACTGGATGGCATTGGCAGTAAAGCCGTAGACCAACTAAAACCTAAAGTATTATTTTCCGACATTATTGAAGATATTAGCGATAGCCATGCGGTGATTCTTAACCGATCACGTTATGCGTCGATGATCTTACCTGGGCAAAGTTTACTGGTTTATGAAATGACGCCGGCACTATTTGCCACGATCGCCGCCAATGAGGCTGAAAGAGAAGTGCCCAGCATCACGCTTATCGATGCTGAAATTATTGGTGCCAGTGGCAGAATTTTTATGTCCGGCAAAACCCAGGATCTTAAAAAAGCCCAGAAAACCATTGACCGTGTGCTTAAGTCTGTTAAAGGGCGAGGCAGCAAAAAATGATTTTATTAAAACCCCTTAGCGTTTCTTGCCCGAACATTATAACTCGCCGCCTAGTTGACAATTGCAATGGGTAACTCTTTAACCAATGAGACGCCAAACCTCCACTTTGATGCCGCTTTGGTAGCACGTTTTGGGCCGATAAACGCCAACACGACTCATGTTAAAGGCTGCTTCACCAAAAAACACCAAGTTTATGAAACCGTTAAGGGCAAGCAAAATATCGATTTAATTCAGCGCATGGTATTGGCTTATCAAACTGGCGACCTCGACGCTCACGATGATATTTGGGCCGAAGATATCATCTGGCACGGCCCCCCTGGCTTTGGCGATGTGCACGGTTACCAGGCTTTTAAACGGGATGTATTGAAAGGGATTTACTACCAACTGTTTCCCGACTTTTATGACGATGTAGAGGTCCAAATAGCAGATGATGAATGGATTTCAGCTACCGGTTTCGTCTGCGGCACCCATACAGGTGATTGGTTTGGAGTCCAGGGAACGGGTAAAACCGCTTGTCTAAGGTATTCTGACTTTTGGCGAGTTGAGAACGGTAAGCTAAAAGAAAACTGGCTTATGATAGACCAGATAGGTTTAACCCAACAGTTGATAAAACCATTGCCTCAACCCCTGTCTCAACCCCTGTCTCAACCATTCCCTCAACAAGTGCCTCAACAAGGCTCCCAACCGCTGCCACAGTCGCTTTCACTAACACTGTCCCAGCCACACGCCCATACCCAATTACAGCCTGCTTCACTTTCAATAAAAGCCACTGAAAATCTCGCCTTAGTCGATCGAATGCTAGAGCATTTTGTGAATCACCAGCTAGCTGGGCAAAATAAAGTGTGGGCCGAAGACATGATTTGGCATGGTCCACCCGGTCTCGGGCGCATTAAAGGTATTGAAGCATTTAAGCATGAAGTCATTGACGGTACCTTTTACAAAGCTTTCCCTGACTTGCATGCTAATCTCGAAATTAAAATGGCAGTGGGCAATTTTGTTGCCGGTACCGGTCATATCACCGGCAGCCATTTAGGCGATTGGTTTGGCATTGCACCCACGGCTAGAAAAATAAAATTACTCTTTTCGGTTTTCTGGCGCATAGAGGGCGATAGGCTAATTGAAAGCTGGATGATGATAGACCACATTGCCCTATTGCAGCAGCTTGGGCTTGATCCTGTTGGGGCTGTGTATCCAGCAGACTGTTTGGGCATTGCTAGCTCGGCGGAGGCTGAACTATTCGTCAATCAGGGGCTAATCAACGAAAAATACATTGCCAATCTGGGCTCTGACACCCAGCTGTTACGGCTCGGTAAACACACAAAATTAACGGCCCTAGCGCGAGATAAAGCCCGTTCCATGGGCATCACTATAGAAAAGACGGGGCAGTAATTCAGGACAATGATACGCGGCAATAATACCGGGCAAAATCGTAGCGAAGTGTTGGACCACCAATCGCATTGAGGCATTGAGGCACGGCCATCTGACGCATTATAGGAAGTGGAATGAGTATCGGACTAGCGGATGATTGACTTAGGTCCCAAGACATAATTATTGTATGCTGACTTTACATAATATTGTTACAGTAAACAGATCAGCCAATAATAAAGCTCTACACAGATATGACCGATGTTAACCAGCTCTTCGAAAACCCCCTTAGCTACCATATTGATTGGTGCATACATAAGCCGTGCCTGGCCTGGTCGCAGGATTGGTGTGCAATGCCCTGGCTGGACATTATCTACACCCCAGATCACTTATTCAAAAGTAGTGTAGAAACAGCGGATGGAGTACAGAGCTACGAAGCAAAGAATGGCGAAGCTTTGTTGTTGCCCCCAGGTATGAAGCGCAAACTTGAAACCCATGCCAGCGAAACTCGCGGCATAAGTATTCACTACAGCGTATTTAGCGGCATCGATCTCATGTCCTTTTATCATCTCCCCTTGCACATCTCACCGCCTCATAGCGAAGATATCAGAGTCTGTATTGAAGCACTGGCGCAGCTAACCACAACAGATAACGTTATTGATATTTCCTTGCTGGCAAAAAGAAATCAGTTGGTTTACACACTACTTAATACACTGCTTGAAATATCCATTATAAGACCCGATGCTGAAAAACGTCTCTTAGCATTACGCAGGCTCAAAGGCGTCTTAGAATATATAGAAGGAAATCTGGATAAAAAAATCAGCATTGCTACTTTAGCAAGTATCTGTTGTTTATCACCTCATCGCTTCGGCAACCTATTCAAAGAAATAATGGGTTGTCCCCCTCACCAATATTTGCTTAAAATTCGTCTGCAAAAAGCTATGCAATTATTGTCAACAAGTAATACTCCGGTGTGCGATATAGCCAAACGCCTGGGGTTTTTTGATCAACCCCATTTCACACGATTATTTAAGACCACGACCGGATTAACACCCACCAATTATCGCAAAAAAATTGAGCACATATTATTTAAGAAAGTGAATTAGTTTATTTGAATTTAGAATGTGGAATAACGAAGCAATCGTTGTCAAACAAGGCCAGAACTGACCCATAACTGCACAACCTGCCCCGCTTCCAACCCTATACTGCTGATTTCGTGGTGATATCGCTGTGCGCAGGAGAATAAATTAAAAGTAAAATAAGGAGGCTATATCTCGCTATTAAATCTTGGCAAGGTTAGATGAAATAAAATAGCCGCCGCACGTAAACCAAACCCTGAGACAAAGGAACAAATAACCGTCACACCTTCATTAATATTTAATTGATGCAATAAAATATAAACTAATGAACTCAATAGCGCACAAGTGATATACATTTCCGGCCGCATCAAAGTAAGCACTTCCGCGCAAAGCACATCGCGCATGATCCCCCCGAATGTGGCCGTCATCACTCCCATAACGATGGCAATAACGGGGAAAAGTTGATGATTCAGTGCCACCTGTGTTCCAATAACAGAAAAAGCAATCAAACCAACAGCATCCAGCCACAAAATCCAGGCATCGCGTTTTTGATAAAATCCAACCGTAAAATACGTCATTACGGATGAGACAATACAAAGATAAACGAGAGATGGATCTTGCACCCAGGACACAGGCGAGATACCCAACAAAAGATCTCTCAATGTACCTCCACCAATACCCGTCACTGTACCTATCAGGATAAAACCTAAAATATCCATTTTCTTTTCAGCAGCAAACAAAGCACCAGAAACGGAAAAAACCAATACCCCGGTGATAGAAAAAAAATCTAGCAGTTGACCGATAAATTCTGAAGCCATTAGATATCACCCGTTATTTAGTAAATTGCTCAACCACGTCAACATGCTCACATCCACCGTAGTAACGCTTACCCGGATAACCTTCAGCAATTACCGCAAATAAATTGAACGCAAATTGTATAAGCAACCAGGCTAGTGTAGTGCATGGATACCCTCGGGTATAAATAAGTAGGAAACCTGCTTATAAGGATTTATTGCGCTTGTTGCAGCACCTCGATTAATGGCTGCAGATGTTTTTCGTAGTGTTTCCATCGATCGACAGAATGTTGATATATGGGTTGGCGAACTTGAATGTTACTCACTGTCCTGGTAACGCGTTGGTTGTTATGAAAATTAATACATTTCTCATCCCATGCCAGGCCAAGATAGTCGACTAATTGCTTGCTAGTTTTTTCTTGTTCCATCACTAGGTCTTCATATTGCAGGTTAAGTATCTCGCCAGGGAAAAGGCTTTGCCAATGGGACATTAAACGCTGGTACTGCAAATAATAGTGGCCCAGCTCCGTCATGTCGAAACAGCTCTTTAAACCGACGAAATAATGAAAAAAAAGCGAGATGCAGTTATCCAGGGGATTACGCTGGCAGTGGATTATGCGAGCCTTGGGAAAGAGGATTTTAATAAGCCCAATTTTGGAAAAGTTTGACGGTAACTTGTCAATGATGCGCTGCGCGCTGGAACATTGAAGGGCCAAATCTTGCAAATGCTGCGCAGAATATTTTTCAGCCATGGTTCTATCCATAAGTGACATGCATTGTGGATAAGGATTGGCGTATTTGAGTTGCTGCGCAATACTGGTTTCTATGCAAGGTAAAGATCGAAGTTCACCGGCTCCGTAGACTTGGGGGTGACTGGAGATGACTTGCTCAACCAAGGTGGTGCCGGACCTGGGCATGCCAACGATAAACACCGGCAGGTCCGAGGCTGACCCCAACTGGCGCTTACGTTGGAAAAAACGTTTGGAGTAGGCCTTGATCAAGCCATCTACGGTGCGGGTAATTTGTTTGGGGTTATAGGAAAAGGTTCCCCTATACAGGGCATTGGCCTTCAGAAAATGAGCAAACGCTTGGTCGAAGCACTTGCCGTCTTGAAAAAGATAACCAAGGGTGAAATGACAGTATATGGCATGGTCACGAGGCAACTTCGAGTCACTAATAAGTTTCTCCACAAGGGGTATATGTTCTTGCTTCGGCTTGATCATTGCGATGTGGTAATACAAGGCACTGTAATTGGGCTTAGTACTAAGGTGGCGCTCTAGTCGCTCAATAGCGAGCTGTGGTTGACCCAAGTCTCTGAGCACTCCCGCCAATTCAATATGAGCTTCGGTATAATCGGGGTTCAGTTCTACAGCCTGTTCAAGTTGAATCAAGGCT
>DRHD01000280.1 GCA_011049795.1 Porticoccus sp. | reverse complement strand
CTGCTATGAGGATTTGCACAAAAATATCAGATTCATAGCTTTCTTTGAAATAGAACAAGCCGGCAATGAAGGCGAAATTCCCCTGATCATAGTTGTAGCGGAACTCCTGGGAGCTTTGCGTTTGTTCCTCACTAATAGACGAGATTAAGGTTGTCAGTTCTGAATAGTCCGTATCCGCCAGGAGGTCGAAATCGAGTTGCCGATAGCTGGTAATCGAGCTCAAGAGGGAGTGGTCGTTAATCTGCCATTCCAGCTTAATATTTACCCCTCCACTCTCTTCCTGGAAATCTGGCGCAGTAGATAGGGCCACTCGCCAGGGGTCATTAATTCGAGCGGGTATGAGAGGGGGGGGCGGCACTCCCCCTGTTGGTGTTTGCCCTGTAGGCTTATGTGTCGGGGGTGTTTCGTCACTGGTAAAATAATCCATCGTTAGTTCAATGGTCACGGAATCTGAGGGGAGCCAACTCAGCGCGCTTTGAATTTTGAGGCGGTCCTCATCGTTAAGCTTGTCCCGCGAAGAGTCGAGGTAGGTGGCATTGACATAGCCCTCTCGCCGCTTACTTGACACGCCCAAATTACCTGCCAATTCACCCTCCCCCAGAGGCCCATTGATAAAAACACTTAAACCCTTTTTATTGTAGTTCCCCCACTCAGCCGAGATTTTACTGAAGTAATCGCCGGTCGGTTTCGACGTAACAATATTAATGGTGCCACCAGTGGAATTACGGCCGTAGAGAGTGCCCTGTGGGCCTCGTAATACCTCTATCCGCTCAAGCTCCAAAAACTCGGTAAATACTGACGAGGGCCTCGCCAGGTAGGCCCCATTTAAGTGAACCGTTGAGCTCGGGTCACCGCCGATGAAGACGTTATTGGTGCCAATGCCCCGAATATAAACCTGGCCGTAGTTAACATTCTGGCTGACCATAATACCGGGTGCTAACAACGACAGATCTTTAATGCTGCTAATACCCGATAGGTTCAGTTCATCCGCTGATATCGCGGTGATGGCAAGCGGAACACCTTGTAAATCCACCGCTCCGCTTTTCGTGGCGGTCACCAATACATGCTCCAATACCGGTGAATCGGCCTGGCCTGAGTCGATATTTGCTGTTTGCGCTCGAGCAAGAGTGCAGTGAAAACCCATCAGCGCACTGAATAGTATAGTTAACCCTGCCATTCCCGGGGCGATGTCCACGATAAATTCCCTTCTATGCAATTTCTGCTGCTGTTTGTAGAGCCTACCTACACAGCTTAGTCAAATATCACGAGAACATAGAAGTTCTTGTGGCAAGACCCTGATTTCTAGACGATTGATCACCTCTTAATGGACTGCTCAGTGTCGATAGAATCAATGGCGATTCAGTATGAATCGCAGGTTTATCACTATGCGTATTGTTGGGTCGCCTAGTCTGCGATAATGGACGCTTCGCTTGTACTTTAACTACTTGCCATTGCTTACCTCAGCCAGAAACGCCGGACTATTCAATTGAGGTTGGTGGATTCGAATCATAGCCAATAGTCTGTTCTTGGCGGGGTGAATCGATAACTTCTTAAGTGCCTAGAGCGGGATAAAAACTGGTCGTATCGGGTGTATCAATTGCCATTAATGAAATTGAGTGACGAAAAATTTCAGTAAGGTCCGAAGTTGAGGGTAGAGCCGAAGTAAGCCTGAAGTTCGGGTTTTAGTCGAAGATGACCCACAGCAGACGCTCGCCCGAAAAGCGCAGAACGGAGTTCGCACACAATGGTGAGGAATTAAGTTAATCTGTCTCATAGGCGCTGACGGGGAACAGGCGAGGGAGTGGTCAAAGGACGCTGAAGCTGGGCGAGACTAACGTGGCGATGGGAAAGTCCTTGCCCTAAATCGCAATGGCGAAGGCATACCAGTATGCCGCCAGAATGTATCTTATTCGGCAAGAGGACACCTCCTATTTGTCGATGGCGACTGTGGACGGGGCTTTAGTCCTGATGCTTTTCTGCCTGGTGACCAGCTACTGGTTCATGTGGAGCATTCGCAGGAAAAACAAAGACCTTGTCACTACCAGAACTTGTTTGCTTAAATCCGGAGAGAGAGCGGGCTGAATTAACAAAGACCGGGTAGATGAACTCGACAATTAGGTTGAAAAACACCGCCCCCCCCGACTCCAATTTGCGGATTGTCCGGCTGCGGTTTTTTTGAACCGTTAGTAAGTATCAATTAATAATTCTCGACTATACTATGCGGGTAAAACCCAGAGTAAATGACGAGGTGCGCATGTTAAAATATATTAATGTACATTTATCAGTGTTGTTGGCTGCTTATTCGAGCCTTACTATTGCAGCAAGTGATAGCACAGATATCATGATAAATTTAAGACAGATGTCTTTAGAAGAATTAATGAAAGTAGAAATTACGTCTTCAACGCTTTCCGCAGAATCACTCAAATCAGTGCCTTCATCAGTTACAATATTTACCCGAAAGCAAATTCAGCAACTTGGCATCAATACTTTAGAAGAGCTGATGAATCATGTGCCGGGTTATCAAAATTATGTCTCCGATACCAACCAATCCTCTTATTCAAGTCGAAGCCGCCGTGTTGCCAGCGGTTCACGTGAAGTATTGGTTTTACTGGATGGACAACGCCTTAATAATGACCTCTTTGGAAACGCCGGAGCGATTCAACCATTATCCCTAAAAAATGTGGCAAAAGTGGAATTTATACGAGGTCCAGGTTCGGCGATTTATGGTGCCAATGCTTTCCTTGGGGTTATTAATGTGATGACTGTCAACGATATTAGCGAAGTCGATGTCAGTACCGGCAGTTTCCAGCAACGACAAATTAGCCTTAACGTCAATACAGAAGCCGGGGCTTTTAATAGCAATCTAACAATTGAATCGCAAAGTGGTGATGGCGAACTATTGTCTCGATATGATCCGATCACAGCCAATTTCATCGACAGCCATCAAGAGACAAGTCAGAAGAGTATATATTGGCGTGCCCGTTGGAATGATGGCTCCGATGGCGGCTTGAGCTTGCAAGCACGTCATCTGGAGAATATCTCCGATGGAGGATATTTTTCTGGTAGAGCTAGTGATGCCTACAATCGCTTTGATTTCGGCAGTAGCTTTTTTGCCTTGCAATACAAGAAGACACTCAATGAAAACTGGGAGTTCAGTAGTCGTATTAGTGATTCACTTTATGAGTACCAAGCTGAGTTTCTAGCAGCCAAAACCCCGTCGGAGGTAGAAGTTATAGGACGCATTAACATGGAAGGCAACGATAGAAGCTTTGAAAACCAGTTGCGCTGGCATCAGGGAAGCGCCAAAGCCATGCTTGGGATGGATTACACTCGTAACAGTGTAGACAGAGTTGAGTCAAGTGCTCAATTCCTGCCAGCCCCACCGAATCCCTCTTCCAATGCCTTTGGTACAGATGTCCGTCAGGTGAGGTCCTGGTACGGACAATGGCAAGATGAATTAAGACAAAATTGGACTTACATTCTCGGCATTCGCAGGGACGACTATTCAGATATTAAAGGTCACACTAGCCCACGCGCTGGATTGATCTGGGGGGTTGATGAGAGTAATACCCTCAAGCTTCTCTATGGTGAAGCCTTTCGTGCCCCCGCTCGTAATGAAACTAGCGCCACCAATCCATCGCAATTAGGCAACCCGAATTTACAACCAGAAATATCCAAAACATTGGAATTCGTGTGGATGAAAACCGGAGAACATTACTACGGTACTGTTAGTTTGTTTGATACCAAAATCACCG
>DRHD01000279.1 GCA_011049795.1 Porticoccus sp. | reverse complement strand
CTGCAGTATGGTGTTACACCCGGTTTATTATCAGCTATTGCTGGCAGAGCGGCCATCTGTAGAGGAGGCTGAGTTGTCTTCGGCGGTTCGTTGGAAAGTTAAAGAACTGCTCGATTTCCCGGTGGAAGAGGCGGCTGTTGAACATTTTTTATTACCCGAAGATGCCTATCGCGGCAGACAGAAAATGTTATATGCCGCGGCTTTACGGAAAACCACCTTGAAGAGTTTGGTTGAACCGGTAGAGGCCAGTGGTTTGTCGGTCGATTGTATCGAGATTGCTGAGTTGGCATTACACAATATTGTCTCGCGCCTGCCGCAGGAAGGTGGTGGTATCGCCATGGTGCAGCTGCATGAAGGTGAGGGCTTTATCAATTTGGTCGAAGATGGCGCGATCTACCTGACCCGTCGTCTCGATATCGGTTTGGATAAGTTTTCTAGCACAGGGAATAACACCGCTTTTTTTGATTCTCTGTTTTTGGAAATACAACGCTCCCTGGATTACTACGAAAGCCAGCTGGGTAAGGGTATTATCACTCGACTATTTTATTCGCCGGGATTGCCTGATACTAACAGTATTGGTGAGTTTCTGTCGGCGCAGCTGGGTTTGAATGTTTCGACGTTGGATTTAACTGTGCTAGATGCTGTTGAAGGGTCAGGTATTAATACTGATGGCAATGAGCAGTTGGTCCGGTCGGCTAGTGCAATAGGTGCGGCGCTAGGTGCTTACCGCTTGCCGGAGGACGTCCGTGCAGCATCTTAATCTTTATAGTCAATTAGGCCGTGCCGTTGAGCCGCTCTTTTCGGGCCGTCAGCAAACGTGGGCTCTGTCTGTTGTTTTTATTCTAATGCTTTTTATCTATGGCGTGTTGTGGTTTGGCGTTGGCCCTTTGCAAGAGACGCAGGTTGATTTGGAGCGGCAGCAGCAAACTATTACCGCGCAGTTAAATAAACTGAAAGCTCGCAAGGCCAAGCTGGAGCAGGATGACAGTTTGGAAAAAGAAATCGCTGTGTTGAGTGATGACATAAAATTCCGACGTCAATTATTAGCCAGTATTGATCCCACTACTGATCCAGGTAATACCGTAATGGAAAAAGGGTTTGCTGATCACCTCAAAGGTTTAGCTCGGCAGAGCATTAAGGGTATGTGGTTTACCGAAATTCAATTGCAAAATGGTGGGCAGCAACTGGCCTTAATGGGTCGTACTCGTGCGCCTGAATATGTACCGAGGTACCTGCAAAAATTAACTGCCGAGAATATTTTTTCTGGGCGGCAATTTAAGGTTTTTCGGATGAGCATTCCCGAAGATGAAAACAATATTATGATTTTTGAATTACGGTCGGCTGAGGCGGTGAGTGACGATGCTTCAGCAAGAAGTAACTAGCCGAGCGAAAAACTTTAATGAATGAAACAAGTATAAAAATTATAGTAATGCAACAAAAAATTGATGGCCTAAATCTGCGGGAGAGAATTCTGTTGCTGGCCACAGGCCTTGTTGTGGTTGTTATGCTGTTACAAGTATTGTTAATAGATCCTGTATCAGCAGAGCGTAAAAAATTAGTACTTAAAAACCTGCAATTATCTACGGAAATTGAACAGAAAAAAAATGAGAAAACGATTCTAGACGCTCAGCTAAGAGTAGGTATCAACAGAAATAAAATTAAACAGCGAGATCAATTGCAGCAAGAGCGAGAGCGACTTAATAAAACTATAGAAGAATCCTTGATTGCCATGATTCCTCCGCGTTTGATGCCGGAAGTACTGGAGCAGATTTTATCGGAAACAAAAGGCTTGAAATTATTGAGCTTGGAAAACAAGCCCGTGGTTGCCTTAGTTGAACAGAAAGCAGGCGATAAAGACTTGCTACAAGAAGGCGTTAAGAAACAGGCGTTATATAGTCACGGTTTTGTGCTGAGGTTAAGTGGTAGCTACATGGAAGCTATCCAATACTTTGAAAAGTTATCGCAGTTGCCCTGGAGTTTTCACTGGGATGATATGCATTATCAAGTCGATCAATATCCTAATGCTACGATTACGCTCGAGGTACATACAGTCAGTATGTCGGAGGAGTGGATTGGTGTTTAAGTACCCTCTTTTTTTCAGGCCTGGCTTAGTTATACTGTTATTTTTGTCGGCAGAGGTTTGGTCGCTTAGTGATCCTACAAGACCGTCAGGTTATCATTCGGTAGCGCCAGAAAAGCAAGGTCTTCGTCTGGAAAGCATTCTGTTTAGCGAGTCTCGTAAAGTGGCTGTGATTAACGGCAAGGTGGTCGCTGAAGGTGACAGCATAGGTAGAACTAAAATCATTCAAATTAGTCGCGATAGTGTAACAGTGAGTCGTGACGGTAAGTCCAAAAAAATAGAACTGAAGCGAACGTCTATTAGGCAGGAAAATTAAATGCGGTATCAACAGCTAATCACCATTGGCTTGGCAGTGAGCTTAATGGCCTCCTGTGCCATGACCCCGCGAGAAACGCGCGATAATTCGGGTATTGAGCTGATACAGGATGAATTGGCACAGATTGATGGCAGCGCCCAAAAGCCTGATACGGTCCCCCCGTCGGAGGTCAATGATGCGCTTTTACCCCCACTGCTAGGTGGCGGCATGGGCGGGCAAGATACTGAAGATGTATTTGATATCTCGGTTGATGAAGTCAATGCCCGTGATTTCTTTATGGGTTTGGTTAAAGGCACTTCTTATAATATGGTGGTGCATCCAAAGGTTGAAGGGACCATTAGTCTGGATTTACATGATGTCAGTATTGAAGAGGTGATGACCATTGTAGATGAGGTTTATGGTTATTCTTATAAGCGACGAGGCAATCTCTATCAAATTTTACCCAGCGGAATACGTTCGGAAATATTTCAGGTTGATTATCTAAGCTTAAAGCGCACCGGGGTTTCGGAAACTCAGGTCACTAGCGGTCAAGTGACTAATGCGGGTTCTAGTAATTCGGGTGGAAGTGGTAGCAGTAACAGAAATAGTAATGGTAATAATAGGAATTCAGGCGGATCAAATAGAGGGAGTGTTGGCGCCCAGATTCGCACTGAAACCGAGTCGGATTTTTGGGCAGAGCTGCAACAAACGCTGATGGTTTTAGTGGGTGAGGGGGACGGTCGAAGCGTGATCGTGACGCCGCAGGCGGGTATTATTGTTGTCCGAGCGATGCCGGACGAACTTGATATTGCTCGAGATTTTTTACGCCGGGCTGAAATGATTATGCGTCGACAGGTTGTTTTGGAAACTAAAATTCTAGAAGTGCAACTAAGTGATAGCTATCAAACAGGCATAGACTGGACGGCAGTCAGTGATATCAATGGCAATACCCTGAGTTTTGGTGTTGGAGGGTCATCAACGGTCAGTCCCAATTCCATTGGTGGCGCATTCAGCGCGGCTTTTAGCTCCGATGATTTTTTGGGGGTGATTGAATTGTTGGAAACCCAAGGTAGCGTACAAGTTTTATCTAGTCCCAGAATTTCAACAGTCAATAATCAAAAGGCTGTGATTAAAGTAGGTTCTGATGAGTTTTTTGTCACTGAGATTTCGAATACCACGACGACGTCAACGGGTACTACCACTAATAATCCAGAGATAGAGTTAACGCCCTTTTTCTCTGGCATAGCGCTGGATGTGACGCCGCAAATTAGTGAAGATAATACGATTATATTGCATATTCACCCCTCTATCAGCAAGGTAGAAGATCAAATAAAAACGATTACTCTGGGTGAGCAAGTGGTCGAGCTGCCCTTGGCCCTTAGTACCATTCGTGAAACTGATAGTGTGGTATATGCCCGTAGTGGACAAGTAGTGATCTTGGGTGGATTGATGCAAAACAAATCGGTCGATCAAAATTCGGGTACGCCGGTATTGGGTAATATACCGTTACTGGGGCATCTGTTTAGCCAGCAGCGCAACGCGACAGTAAAAAATGAATTGGTGATTTTATTAAAGCCGATCATTATGGGGGCTGATGGCTTGCCTGCCGCAACGGATCGTTCCCGTCAGCGCTTTGATGAGTTTCGTCGTGTACTGGATAGTTCCTATGCCAGTGAAAAGAGTATGGATGAAAAAAATAATGTTGCCAGCGGGTCTGGTCAATGATCATGCGAGCCTCGGCTAATGTATAAAGAGCATTTCGGACTCGACCAGCAACCCTTTGGGTTGACACCCAATACGGCCTTTTTTTTGAATGCCCAGGGCCATCGTGAAGCCTTCAATATGCTGCAGGTGGCGTTGGCTGATGGCGAAGGTTTTATCAAAATTGTCGGTGAAGTCGGTACCGGTAAAACCATGTTGTGCCGAAAGTTATTAAATACATTAGATGATAGTTATTACACGGTCTATATTCCCAATCCATTTTTAAACCCTGCCGCGCTCTATCGTGCTATTGCTGAAGAGTTGGGCGTTAAATGTAAAAGTCGTGATGGCATTAATGAGTATCAGAATTCCATTAATGAGCGGTTGATAGAGTTGGTGGCTGAGGGAAAAAAAGTAGTACTGGTGATTGATGAAGCACAAGCCATGCCGCCAAAATCGTTGGAGGCGCTACGATTAATTTCTAATCTTGAAACTGAAACGACAAAGCTGGTTCATATTATCCTTTTTGGTCAGCCCGAATTAGATCGGTTACTGGCGCATGAAAGCCTTCGTCAATTACGCCAGAGAATAAGTTTTTCGTATAATCTACCACCCTTGGATTTTGAGGGGACTCAGAATTATATTAGCCATCGCATCGCAACTGCCGGTTATAACGGTTCTCAATTATTTAATGAGCGGGCGGTGCAGTTGGTATACCGTGCCAGTAAAGGTGTGCCCAGATTATTAAATATTCTCTGTCATAAGGCTTTGATGTCAGCTTATGGTAAGGGGGCGAAGCAGGTAGATAAGGTTCATCTTGCTTCGGCAATTAATGATACGGATGGTGTTGAATTGCCGCGCCGTGTGTCGGGATGGTTTTTAGGGTTTTCTCTGGCGGTAATGTTGGGCGTTAT
>DRHD01000278.1 GCA_011049795.1 Porticoccus sp. | reverse complement strand
AAGTCATCATCAACTTCAATAGTGACTTTCATAGTTAATCCAATGAATACTATGGTTATATATAGATGAATATTTGTTTGTTACTGGACGCTCGCTTGTCAGCTATTATAAGAAGTCAAACTTATAGATCTCATCCTTGTCGAGGTCTTTCCCATTCAAGATATCATTTAGTGCTTCTTCAAATGCATTAATAGTGTTCCAGTTTTTTGGCATAAAAGCGTAGGGGTTATTTCGATAGTGATCTTCTACAACACCGTTTATTCCATGCGACTGAAGAATGTCGGAATCTAGGTCTGGTATTCCTTTAAATTGCATTATTTGTGCACAGGTCCTTCTTAAATCACGCGGTGTGAATTTCTCAAATTCTTCACCATCCATGACAGATAATGGTGAGTTAATCCACTTATTTACAGCGTCACTTAGGGTGTTAATATCAATCGGTTTTTTGCCATTTGTAGACCAAGGGTATTTAGAAATGGGGTTGATGGAATGTGCTTCTTGCAATAATTTAATTGCTCTTTCAGTAAGAGGAACTAAATGTATACGAGGTTCAATTTTTCCCTTTCGATGTTCTGTCTTCAACACTCCTCTGCGTAAATCGTAGCTTGTCCACGGCTCTCGCGCTACCTGCATGACCCTTTGTCCACCAGTGGCGATAAGAAAAAGTAAAAAACGCTTGACAACCGGGTCAACTGATTCGTACTTCAAGAATGAGTGCCAGAAATGATTGAGCTCCTTTGAGTTTAAAGATCTTTTTATGGCTTTTGTCTTGTGGTCTTTGGGTATTGATGAGACCGGGTTGCTGTCTAAGCTATAAATTGATTTTTTCTTGCGCTTAAGTGAGTGTTCATTTTTTAACCCAAACTCAAATGCTGTATGGAGATATGCCCGAACCTTTCCGGACATGCTTTTTGAGTTTCGGTCCCAAATGGGTTGTAATATCTCTATTATATCTCTTGGAGTTATTGAATTTGCTTTTTTGTTCATTATTATTTGGTGATTTCTCTTAAGCTCGTTATTTAAAACCCTTCTCAATTCCTTGATATACTCAATCCCTCTCGTTCCTTCCAGACTATCAATATAGTCTATGAATAGCTCTTCAAAGCTTGCCGTCTTGTTTTCTTCTCCAGCGGCTACTAATGCTTCTGAAAAGGCGAGTTCACGTTCACGAACTTCCAGCTCTTCAGCTTCCCTTTGCAACTCTAGATATTTCTTAACAACGCCGTGTTTAACGGCAATCGCTGACAAATCGCGTGCTTTATCGCGAATTTCTTTCAAGGTGAGACCTGATTTTTTGTCAGTGCGTTTGAATATGCCGATTTTAATTTTTGTAGATTTGCCATTCATCCGTACTCTGAAGTAAGCATCAATATCACCAGACTCGCGAGCCTCAAATATAGTGGCACCCGTCCCTCGTCCAGCTTGTGACTCTGTCACCGTTTTGCCCTTCGGGAGCGCACGAATATCGGCATTTGTGACTAGTCGTCTTTGAGAATTAGTAATTTTTTCCGTTTTCATTTTGCGTACCGTATGCGTGCCGTTTCTCGTGACACTATATGAGATCCAATGAGAGGAAACGGCATGGCAAATTACAAAATAAACCGAATTTGACACGTAGTATCAGTGGTTTATAGTGTGGTACGAAATTCTAGCTAACACAGTATGTGACTACATAAGTCATTAATTAGGTTGACTTGTAATCAGTAGGTCCCGGGTTCGACTCCTGGTGTCGGCACCACTTAATGTGGTTAAAAGCAAAACGTTAGAGAATTAGATTAAGCCGTCCGAAAGGACGGCTTTTTCGTATGCGTCCACAAAGCCGCTACTTGCTGAAATAAATGATTTATAAAGCCCTTTCTATGTCCGTGCGTATTTAGCCGTTGCAGCTGGTTAAAATATTACTATCCCCAGTTCATTTCCCCCATTGCTACTTTAGCGCCAATCTGGAGTGCCACATTAAGCTTTGCATCTGGGTAGTGACGGGTCATTGCTTCAATGAGTTCTTCGCTGTTATTCGCTTTTGCGAGTTCTTCTTCAAACGCTAATAGGTAGTCACGCGTATATTGAATCGCGGAAGCGTCAATAGCGGCATCAGGTTGCATATGACCAGGTATAACGACACTAGGAGAGCGTGCTGCCATCTCATCAAGTGCTTGTACCCAGGCAGCTCGCTGTTCAGCCGTAGGTGTGTCTGCTGTCCACACATGTAGGTCTGAGAATACCAGCACTCCCCCAAAAACAGCATTCAAGGAGGGCGCCCAAAGATAGCGACGATTAGGTAAACCCTCTACGTCAACAACCTGAATATCTTGACCGTCGACTTGCAATAAATGGCCGTCGAAAACCTCGGGCATAACGATATCATCAAGGGACTGAGGGCCATTGTCTTGCAGTTGGGGTGACCATGTGGAGATTTTTTTCTCAACATTAGCTTCGATAGCGTCAACGGTTGCTGAGGCGGCGACAATGCGTGCGTCAGGGAAGGCTGCTTTTATCGCGCCAAGGCCAAAATAGTAATCTGGATCGCTTTGGCTAATGTAGACAGTGGTTAGCTGCTTACCGCTTTGTTGGATTGCTTCGGCGACGGCACGCCCATCAGATAGGGTAAAGCCGCTATCAATTAAAACCGCCTCTGTTGTTCCCGTCACCAATACGGGGGCTCGGAAAAAACCGTGCTCTCCCGCTGGAAAGTGCTGCCAGCTAAGTTGACCTTCAGCCGCGAAGGTACTGTTAATACCACTTAGGTTGCCAGTGCTTATCGCCATGGAGACTCCTAAAACAGTTAAAGACTTTAAAAACGTGCGTCGTGTGGTCATTGCATACTTCCTTTTCACAATTGAGCGATGAGGTTAAAGGTGTCTATCAGTGAGTTATGGCGTAAACACTTTGTGGATCAATGCACTGGGAGTGGTATAGATCTCGTTAGTAGAAATACTCCTTCGAGTGTCACCCTGCTGCACAATAAAACTGGGTACTCCCCGGGCGTCGAATTCCTGCATCAGCGCTTGGGCTTTTGAAAGTCGAGCACGATTTGCGTCGACAAGCTGGTCATTGGTTTCTAGAACAAGTTCAGCAGCTTGCGACAGGCCTAGTGATTGTAGGAGTTCCACTAAAGTGGCTTGCGATGTCACGTCACGGCCCTGTACGTAGCGGGCGTATTGGATGGCTTTTAGAGTGTCGAACTCTTGAGCTGGCGCTGTTATGGCGACAGCCGTCAACGCCAGCGTGGCGGCGCTGCTATCAAGCCGTTGCCGATCGTCGCCTAACACTTGAGAGCGATATAACTGGGTAAATATTTGTCCCGTTAGGCGCTCAATACACTGGTCGTTACTCCAGGCATAAGCAGCAAATTCACTATCCATTTGCCTTCCACCGCTGTCTGAGAAAAGACCGCTTGGTAGCAGAACGACGTTCACGTCGTCAGCTGCGATCACTTCTTTAACAGCGGACGTCGCGCCATAGCAACAGCCACACAAGGGGTCGAATAGGTAATACAGGGTGTGCGTCATAGAAAAGTCTCCTTATTCATGATTGGGTCGCATGCTAAAGAGAATTTATTGACGGATAAACACATACAAAGCATATTGTGTGTATGGAAAAAGCATACAATAGAAGCGAAAGTAAGCTCGGCGATTTTAATAATTTACGTCGCCTGACTTACTTTGCTGCGGTAGTGGAAACGGGTTCTTTTACAGCCGCCGCTGAACGGCTGGGTATCACTAAGTCGGTGGTTAGCCAGCAAGTGGCACGTCTTGAACAAGAATTTAGAACGTCTTTACTCACGCGGACAACACGATCTGTACAGGTCACTTCCGCCGGTAAAGTTTTTTACCAGCGCTGTGCCTTGATCCTCCGAGAAGCTGAAGATGCCTTTAATGAACTAGGTGAGATCGCTCAGGAGCCCGCAGGCACATTGCGGTTGACGGCGCCTTTCGACTACGGCGCCACTTTTGTAGTTCCTGCCATAGCGGCCTACACCCAGAAATACCCTCAGTGCCAAGTCGATGCCACGCTGCGAGATCAAAAAGTTGATCTGATGTCAGAAGATATCGAACTCGCTATTCGCGTTGGATGGCTAAAAGAGCCAAGCGTGCAAGCAAGGAGAATTGGCACATTCCGCCAATTGCTTGTCGCATCGCCAAGCCTTGAAAAGGAGGTGTCGCAGCTCTCTAAACCGGAACAGCTATTAGGATTGCCATTCATTGCGAATAAAGCTCTTCCCCATCCACTGCAGTGGGAATTTTCGCTAAATGAGAACGAACGTCGATCCATCCATATGTGTGCCTCTATTTTCCTGGATGCGACACTGGCGGTACGTGAAGCCTTGTATGCAGGTGCTGGCATTTCGATATTGCCTGATTATGCCATTGCAGGCGACCTAGCCGCCGGGCGCCTTATTCATATTTTGCCCCAATGGAGCTTACCTTCAGGCGGCATACATGTGGTTTTTCCATTAGCACGTTTTCGCCCTGCGAAAGTTCGTGCATTTGTCGACATTCTGGCTGATAGGGAACAGCAGCGGCAGGAGGGCTTAATTGTGCAATGATGAAAATTTGGGTTAAGCCTTCTAACATTATGATTGCTAATAAAGATGCACCGCTTCAAAGCTTGCAAGCTGCTGCTCACTATCTCCAAATAGCAGTAACTGGTTACCTACGACTTGCCATTACGTCGCCTCCGTGCAACACCCGGAAATTATTGATATCGTGCTGATGAAAATGCAAAGAGCTAATAGTCTTTTCAATGTCCTATCCTTTTTCGATTATTAAAAGGAAATGTAAACACAATTTCTCTTTTCCTTTTGATATTGAAGCTAGATATAATTTTTATTATATATTTTGTTCTCTAGTTGGCTATGATCAAGCTTTTTCAAAGCGGTTTTCGACTGTTTTGAATTTTTTGTGTGTGCAATTTTTTAATATTTTTAAAATAAAGGTGCTAATTCAATAGGTTGATGTGTTATTGCCGAGTGATTTTTATTCCTTTTATATTAATTATTATCAATGATGCTTTTAAATTTCATTTGATAAAAGTTAAATATTCTATTTTATAACTTAGGTTGCTTGTTGGAAGCCATGCGTTAGCTATTATCAATATTGTCTGGTCAATAAATTCGTTTATTTAAGCGAAAAAATTAATGGTTTTGAATATTTTAAAAATATTAATAAGCTTAAATATAAACGAAAAATAACTACCAGTGGAAGGAATTTCTGGTACCTCATTAAGGAGAATTTAAAATGTTCCACCATTCTGCAAAACTGCAGTATCCGGTAAAAGTCGATAAGCCCAACCCACAGTTTGCTATGTTGCTTCAGCAAGCGATCGGCGGCGTTGAAGGGGAAATTCGGGTCGCAATGCAGTATTTCTTCCAGGCAATGGGCGCTCGGGGTGATGACCGTATTCGCGACTTGCTGATGTCGACTGCAACGGAAGAGCTATCGCATATTGAAATGCTTGGCCATGCGGTTGCGCTTAACCTGGAAGGAGCTCCCGTCTCCTATCTAGATGAGACTGCTAAAGACCCCGTTATGAATGCCATTCTAGGCGGTGCTAACCCACGGCATCTCTTGTCCTCCGGCCTTTCAGCAATGCCGGTAAACGCAAATGGCGTACCGTTTGATATGAGCCATATATACGCCACCGGTAATATCGGTGCCGACATGCTAGCCAACGTGGCAGCAGAGGCGGGCGGAAGGGTACTGGCATCACGCCTTTATAACTGGACTGATGATCATGGCATGAAGGATTTCTTGTCGTTCCTGATTGCTCGTGATACTTACCATCAGCAGCAGTGGCTAGCCGTTATAGAAGAGCTGGGTGGCATGCAAGCGCAGCTTCCGATTCCGAATTCGACGCCTGAAGAGCATGAGGCTACGCAGCACTCTTATTACTATTTAAACACCTTGCTGGATAAAAAAGCACCAAAAGGTCGCTGGTCTAAGGGCCCTTCTCTTGATGGTAAGAGTAAATATACGGCGATGGAACAGCCTGCACCTGAAGGCCAGGAGCCAACTTTAGGCAAGGCGAAACCCAATTCTGGCGCCCAAAACGAACAAATGTAGACAAGCGAACGATCGCTTAAATGTGAGATGAATAAGGAGTAGCTGCAATGGAAAGCAAGCATTTAGTAGATTGGCTACGTGATGCACATGCCATGGAAAAGCAAGCTGAGAAAATGTTGAAGTCTCAAGCTCATCGCTTAGAACATTACCCAGCGCTGCAGCGGCGTATTGAAGACCACGTCGGAGAAACGGTGCGTCAGTCTGAAAAGCTAGAGCACTGTTTGTCCCTATTAGGAACGGATACATCTACTATTAAAGACTTAGGTGCTCAGCTAACTGCCTTTGGTCAGGCTGTAGGTGGCATGATGGCCGAAGATGAAGTGGTGAAAGGTGGTATCGCGAGTTATGCGTTCGAGCATTTCGAAATAGCGTGTTATAAAGCTATTATTAAGGCTGCAGATATGGCGTCACAGCCTGAGGTATCTCAGATATGCAAAGAGATTCTTCGAGAAGAAGAAGCGATGGCGGATTGGCTCAGTCAACATCTAGATGCAACTACACAGCAATACTTAGAGCGTGACGGGGATAATCTTCGCGCTAAAACGTAATCCAAGTGTATTTTTCTGTTGTATTAAAGCCCTGTTTAATAACAGGGCTTTTTTTTAAATTATAACTTAGGTAATAATTTTTTCTTAATTTCTGTTGTTAGATAAGTGCTGATTGTTGATATTCCTAACATTTAGTTACTCAGCGCAATTAAATTTGTGTGCGAAATTTTTAATGTTCTTAACATTTGTTAATATATTTATGCGAATGAAAAAAATAATCTTGTGATAACGCTAAGTGGTTACTATATTTCACACGCTGTATTTAACTAATGTCATGTACATTACTGTGTGCTTTCGCCCTGAAAGTATAGTTCTTGTCTAGCTACAATGGAGTGTAGAGATGATAGGCAGCGCGATTAGTGTACGCCAAGATGATTTTCGGGAAAGTTCAAACTATACGCAGGTAGCTGAATCAATTGTTAAACCCGCTATGCCTATTTCACTCGAGAATATTCTAAGCAGGTATAGTGAGCTGGGATTGGAGGATCTTGAGCGCTTGGCAAATGTTCAGTGTAATCAGATGGAGCTAAAGAAAAATCAAAAACTTT
>DRHD01000277.1 GCA_011049795.1 Porticoccus sp. | reverse complement strand
TCAGGGTAGGCATGAAACCGTTTTGTGTCGGCCCCACGGCTGACGTGCAGGTAAAGCGACAGGTTGCCTGATCCATTTTTTTCAATGAGGTTATCGCAGACGTCTTTCCATTGCTGGTGTGACCAGCCCAGTTCGATACCAACAGGGGGCCAATGAGACATTGCTTTACAATGAAAAGAATGAATTGACCGAAGCCAGCGCCTGTAATGCCTACATCGTCAAAAATGGTGTGGTGATTACCCCGCCACTGGATAATCAGATTCTGCCGGGAATCACCCGACATATTCTGCTGGACCTGCTGCGTAAAGAGGGTTCCATTCCCGTGGAAGAGCGTGCGGTGACCATGGATGAAGTCTTCGATGCCGATGAAGTTTGGGTGACCAGTTCATCCAAAGAAGTGGTTCCTGTGATCGAGGTTGATGGTAAACCGGTTAACCATGGCAAAATAGGCGATGTATGGCTGGTGGCACAGACAATTTATTCGGTAGGTAAGTTAAATTATTAGCCGCTTGTGAGCAGGCCGAATTTTCTGTAGCGTTTCGACAGGGTTTAATAAACCGGTTTGAATAAAAAGATGTCAATAAAAAGCCTTGTGTAACAAGTTGCGAGTAATACAGATAACACTATGTCCAGACCAGCAAAAGCACTAATAGACCTTGAGGCGCTCCGCTATAACTGCCAGTTGGCCAATAGCCTGTCACCTAATTCCCAGACGATGGCTGTTGTCAAAGCCAATGCCTATGGCCATGGTGCAGTACCTGTTGCCCATGCACTGACCGACCTGGTGCCAGCTTTTGGGGTCGCCTGTATTGAAGAGGCCATTGAGTTGCGAGAAGCCGGTATTGAAAATCCGATTCATTTACTTGAAGGTGCATTTTCTAATGATGAAATCAGCATTGCTGCCGAGCAACACTTTTCTCTGGCGGTGGTCAACCAAGAGCAGAAGAGGGCAATCCTCAACGCCAACCCGAGTACACCCCTAAGGGTATGGATTTGTGTTGATACAGGCATGCACCGTCTGGGCCTCGCCCCTGATGAACTGACCTCAACGTATAGAGAGCTGGCCACCAGCAATAATGTAGCCGGAGACATTGTTGTAGCGACACATTTTGCCTGTGCAGATGATCTTGAGAACGATTTTACCGCGATTCAATTGACCCGAATGACACAGGCTGCCGATGAACTGCAGGTACCAAAGAGTTTTGCCAATTCTGCCGGTTTAATCGGCTGGCCAGACACAAGAGCAGACTGGAATCGCCCCGGTATTATGCTCTACGGCAGTTCACCATTTTCCACACCACACCCCGATGCAGATCGTCTTCTACCCGTGATGACCTTTACCTCTGCGGTAATTGCCCTGCGTGATATTCAGCCGGGAGAGACCGTAGGTTACGCCGCCACCTGGAAAGCGGAACGACCCACGCGCATAGCTACTGTGGCCATTGGTTATGGGGATGGCTACCCTCTACATGCACCCAGTGGTACACCGGTATTAATTAACGGCCAGCGCTGCCCAATGGTAGGGCGGGTGTCTATGGATATGATTACCGTGGATGTGACCGATTTGCCCAGTGTGACGATTGAGGACGAAGTGACCCTCTGGGGGGCAGGCTTGTCAGTCAATGAAATTGCGGCTTGTGCGGGTACTATCAGTTATGAATTATTGACCCGAATGCCTCGACGGGCACCGCGTGTTTATATTAACGGCTAGTTACAGCTCAGTACTGCTGAAAAATATAAGCAATAGCTGTTATCAAATGTTACTGATCCCTTTAACGAAATCACAAGCCATCAGGCTCTGTATCAAGGAAAGGCATCTGCTAAGACATTGATCTTTTTAGACAATCAATTATGATCAATAGCCTAAGAATTTAATAAGAACGTAGCACGGAGGCTTGTTTTGTCAGCGACTTCACCCCTTGGTAGACACCCTAACTCTTTGATTGAAAAGTCAAAACACCCGACTTTTAGCATCAACGTTCCTCTATGAAAAATATAAATCCATGGATTGCAGCAGCATTATTGATTATGGCTGCTGTAGGTGAAGTAGCTTCCACTGGGTATTTAGTTGACCTACTCGGTATTGCAAAACTCGTTGGTCTATACGTCATAACTACTTCTTTTGGTCTCTGTATTGTTTGGTTAGGGCGCAACAAACAACGACTAATAGCCCTTAGATTAAAACAACTACATGCTGAGATGGGTGAAGATGGTCTATCGTCCTTTAGTGAAGACCATCCATTGGTATTATATTTTGCACAAATAGGTATGGCCCTTGGTTTTTTTTGGATAGCTGCATTTTTAATTCTAATTCCAGGCGTGGTTACTGATTTTATTGGTTTAATACTTCTTATTATTGTTTATGGCAGTTCACCTCATAGAAATTTTGACCCTAATTATGAACCTAAACTCTAACAATGCGTTCAACTTCAGCCTGCTTCGCAGTCTTGGACTTCCGCTGCTGAACAGCTCCAGCCCGTTAACACGGTGTTACGCATACTCATTATGAATTATATTAGTAAGCTAATACTACTTTCGTTGATCTGGACTGGATTTATATTTTCTTCAGGCGCACTAATTTATGTATTCCCACTACTCGTCATTTTATGCATCATATTTGGGTTAGTTTGTACGTTTTGGATCGGACATAAAAATTGGAAAGTATCTTTAACTACCCTAATTATCCCTGTTTGGGGGGCAGTCACTCTGCACTTTTTTTCACCCCACGATAATACAGGTTTATTAGGTGTTTATATTATTAGTACAGCACTTAGCTTTATAATTAGCTCACTAATTAGCACATGTTTTATTGCTATAAAATACGGTGTTAAGCCGCATGCATAACAAGGTGCTCAAGCATCGTTCCGGCCAAAAACACGGCCTCCACTGGACTACCTACGCTCCGGTAGCCGCTTAGCAATGCGTTATGAATCAATGGAGTTGATACATGCTTAAACTTGGGCTAATTGTTTTGATTATGATTTTTTCCGCATCCACAAATGCAGAAAGCCTCGATGACCCTGCAAGTGAAACCAGTCTAAATACTGCAAATGTAATTGGGGCAGCTTGGCAGCTAAAAAGACTTTCCGAGAGTTTAGAGCCTGGAGTAGACACACGCTGCTATATAGCTAAGTTCGCAGCATTCAAGGCTGAAAGCCTCCCAGTATCAGTAAAGATAGTGGCGCAATATCAAAAAACAGATTCTGATGCTTTTGCAATTAAAAGTGTTGAGCAAGCAATGCAAACCTTTGAGCGAAATCAAGTGCAAAAAATCGCTGACGAATGCAAAAGTAAAAATGAATCATAACAAGTTGCAGCACAACCACAGCGCATGCGCGCCGCTCAGACTCCTAAAAGTTGTTCCAACTTTAAGCAGCCTGTGTGCAAGGCGTTATGCATCAAAAGGAGTTGAATAAATGAACTTTAATTCGATCATGTCATTATCGATAATTGTCAGCGGGATATTTAGCTTCTTGTGCTTCTTACCCATGCCAGGAAAGATTCTATTTCCCAACCTTCACGTTACAGGTACTAGTGTAGCCCAGCGATATTCAATACTATTTACGGGCATCTTTGGCGTTGCGGTCGGGTTGTATAGCTTTTACGTTAACCCATTGTTTAACTAAAATGCATAACAAAACGTGCGTAGTTCGCCCTACGGACTGGACTATTAAAAGCGCATATTCGCAGAAACGCGGCCCGTTATAAAAAATGTTAGGTGTCATTATGCGTAGTGTGTTCTTGTTGACGATCTTGGTCGCTATTCTGGTATGGGATTATAAGTTTTCATGGTATGCAGGCTTCCTGTCGCGCCTTAAAGACTCTGACCCAGAGTATTTCAAAAAATACTGTTCCAAACCGGGTTTTCCTCCAAGTCTTATAGTTGGGGGGTTAATGGGTTCAGGTGCGTATTTATCAATGAAATCACAAGACTTTAAGCAAGAGCTGATGGCTTTGTCTGAAAGGGAGGCAAAACGATGCCTGGCAAGAACTATGTTGTGGGTCGTAGCAGTGATATTGATCATCTGGTTGTGATTTATGTTGAGATCAAATGCAATTAAAGGGGTCAGACCCCTTTAATGCGTTGCTTGGCTTATGCGCTTATCGCTACGCTAGCGCAACACCAACCAACTACTATAAAAAGGTGACGGAGGGATTATTTTTTGATCAATTTGGTTAATTTTTAATCCCTTCGTCACCTTTAATGTTGGTATTTAGTATTGGAACAACAATTTAATGTCAAGCAAGAGAAGTGCTTTTTATGGTAAATAAAGAATTTATTCATCGGCGCATTTGTATCTATGCTGGAAAAGAATTTGACCCCACAATTGATGAACACGTGGAGGAGGTTTTACGTTCTAAATTTAACATCCACTTGCCACAGAGAACTTCACTAAATGAATCTCTAGCATCAGCGACAAGTGATCATGAAATTATAGGTCTCATATTACAATATCGTACAATCGGGTGATGGTTACGAATCATACAGTTAACAAGCGCAGTCTGCCGGAAAACCGGGACGTCGCTTCACTCCTAAAAACACCCAGCTCCCGCAGCTTCGGACGTTAAATAATCAGCCCATATTCCTTATCGAGTATCTCAATAATTTCTGCTTTGGGGTTTTCTGATAGGTTAAGTTTTTTACCGGTAATTTTTTCTGCAATGGCCACATAGATGGCTGACACTTCCATCAGAACGGATTCTGGAAGCGCATTATCTTTGGCCAATGATTCTCGTTCATCCATCCGGTCTTTATTGAGCAGAATATCGGGGTCGGGGAAGTGATTAAGCAATAACTGGCGGAAGCTCTCTTTTGAATTTTCCACGACTTTGCCGCCGCGGTAGCTGGGACCATCCCAGATACGGGAGGAGTCGGGGGTGCCCACTTCATCCATATAGATCAGCTTTTCGTTGCCGACTTTATCGGTGACGTAGCCAAATTCAAATTTGGTATCTACAAAAATCTGGTCCAGTTTGGCCAGCTCGTCACTGATGACATCAAAGCCTTCTTTCAATAGTTTTTCGTAGTAGTCGATGTCTTCAGTGGTGGTGAAATTAAAACCCTGATAATTGTTTTCGATATCGGTGCGGGTAATGTTGACGTCGTCAGCTTCGGGTACACCGGGAAGTCCCTTGAGAATCCCTTTGGTGGAAGGGGTGATCAGCAGTTCCGGGAGCTTCTGATCTTTTTGTAAATCGTCGGGTAGCTGAATGCCACAAAACTCTCGTTCGCCTTTAGCGTAGGCCCGCCACATGGAGCCGGTAATGTATTGCCGGCAGATGGCTTCGATCATGACGGGTTTGGCTTTCTGAACTATCCACACAAAAGGGTGGGGAATTTCTAGAATATGGCTGTCAGCCAGCCCTTGCTCACGGAACAGTTTAAACCAGTGGTTTGATATGGCATTCAATGCCGCGCCTTTACCCGGTACGCCATTCATGTCCCCTTCGCCGTGCCAGATACAATCAAATGCTGAAATACGATCGCTGATCACCATAATGGCCAGTGGTGCATCGGCGGCTACATCGTAGCCGCGTTCTTCAATCAGCCGTTGGCTATCTTCTGGCGTGAGCCAGTAGACGGAGCGTACTTTGCCGCTGTGTACTGGGCCATCGGTACGGATGGGAAGATCGTTATTAACGGCTAATACCTTGTCAGCAAGATTCATGACAAACGGTCCTGTTTGGGGTGGTTAGCGCCCTGCAACTTTATGGCAGGAGACTGAATAATTTAGGGCGAAGATAATTTAAGGGGGCAAATTCTACCAGATAGGTGCCGGGTTGCCACATGTTTGCATGACGTGAGCCGGTGCATGGAGTGTGCTTTTCTTAGGGCGGGCAGCCGTCAGCCCTGTCTGATGGCATATCGGCCACTTCCCAGCAGCATGATAGCGAGTGCACCAAACAGATAAAGCCCTTGAAGCTCAAGTTGCCAACCGCCGTGAGAAGTGAGTTGAAGGAGCTGACCACTGTGTACCAGTAGAATGGCAAACACCATGTTGATCACCACGAGCAGGGCACCAACACGGGTGTGGTAACCGACAATAATCATCAATGGCCCCAGTACTTCGCCCAGATAAACGGCGTAGGCTATCAGTGGCGATAGACCGATATCGGACAGGTTTTGGCCGATAAACTCCAGTGTCCCGGGGTTAATGATTTTGGCTGTCCCGTGTAACAACATCAGAATGCCAACAGTTAAGCGCAGGATTAATTTGGCGACAGCTTCTTGGTGATGCATGGTTCGGCTCATCTCATGTTGGCGGTGATTTTTATCATAGTCGGGTTTTTCTATCGATAGTAGTGTATTTGGTGTTGGGGTTTATGATGTTAAGGGGGTTAATCCACGGACATTTCTTGGTCACACAGAACCTTCAATGTATCATTGCGGCCTGCTTTAAATCGATTGAATGTAAACTGACCAGCAGCCCGAGAGGGCACGCTGTGGAGATTGGGAATGATTATTAAACCTAGAGTTCGTGGCTTTATGTGTATTACCAGCCATCCGGTGGGCTGTGAGGCCAATGTTAAAAACCAAATCGACTATATCAAGCGTCAGGCACCCATTGATGGGCCCAAGCGTGTATTGGTGATTGGTTCCTCCACCGGCTACGGGTTGGCAGCACGTATTGGTGCAGCATTTGGTTGCGGTGCATCGACTCTGGGCCTCTTCTTTGAAAAAGAGGGCACTGAAAAGAAAACCGGTTCTGCCGGTTGGTATAACTCGGCAGCATTTCATAAGTTTGCTGAACAAGACGGTTTGTACGCTAAAAGCATCAACGGCGATGCCTTTTCTGATGAGATCAAGCAAAAGACGATTGAGACCATTAAGGCTGATATGGGGCAGGTTGATCTGGTGATTTACAGCTTGGCCTCTCCTCGCCGTCAACATCCGAAAACGGGCGAAGTGTTTAACTCAACGTTGAAGCCAATAGGCAAAGATGTGACCTTGAAGGGCATTAATACCGACAAGGAAGAGATTCAGGAATTTACCCTTGAAGCGGCCAGCGATGAAGACATTTCCAACACTGTGGCTGTGATGGGTGGTGAAGATTGGCAGATGTGGATGGATGCATTGAGTGAAGCCGATGTTTTGGCAGAAGGGGCTAAATCGACGGCGTTTACTTATGTAGGCGAAAAAGTCACCTGGGATTTGTATTGGGATGGCACCATTGGTCGGGCCAAGAAAGATTTGGATAAGAAGGTTGTTGGTATTCGTGAGCAACTGGTTGCTTCTGGCGGTGATGCTCGGGTATCGGTATTAAAAGCGGTGGTGACTCAGGCCAGTTCTGCTATTCCTATTATGCCTTTGTATTTGTCGCTGCTGTTCAAGGCTATGAAGGCAGATGGTAGCCATGAAGGCTGTATTGAGCAGCTTTATCGCCTTTATACAGAATGTCTCTACAGTGATACCCCTCGATTGGATGAAGAAGGGCGGCTACGGGTTGATGAGCTGGAACTCCGTCCGGAAATTCAGGATAAGGTGGCGGCAGCCTGGGCTCAAATCACCACAGATAACCTTGCTGAGCTGACCGATTTTCAAGAATACAAACATGAGTTTTTGAATCTGTTTGGGTTTGATATTGATGGCGTAGACTACGATGCCGATGTTAACCAGGTGGTCGAGATCAAAAATCTGGTTTAGTGATTGTCGCCTCTTATTAGCGGCGTATTTAATGGTCTGGCCACCTTCATGGCACCACCTTCATGTCACCACCATTGGGGTAGTGATATTGTCGGCCTATTGCGTTCTTTGAATACCATGCCTATAAATAGAGTATGGACACGAATATTCCTACTCTTCAGGCATTGTTTGAGCAGCTTGGGTTGCCCTCGCAAGACGCCGCTATTGAAACCTTTTTAGCTCAGCACAGGTTGTTGGAGAGTGAAACCCGGCTTGTTCAAGCTGACTTTTGGACTGTAAGCCAGCGTGCTTTTCTTCAAGAGTCTCTGATGGAAGATTCAGACTGGGCAGAAGTGGTTGATCAATTGGATGCCTTGCTAAGAGATTAATTTGAGGCAATTTGCTTTAACACGTTGGTAGCCATCCCTTTTAGGTCTTATCCCCCTTATAATGCCCCATCTAATTTTTGGTACTTTTGGTACTTTTGGTACTTTTGGTACTTGCTGATACATAGCCTCGGTGGTTCATGAGTAGTAATCAACAATTTCAGGGCGCATATCTACACCCACGTTACTGGCTGACCTGGCTCGGTATAGGTTGCTGGCGGCTGCTTGTTATGTTGCCCTATCCGGTAATGATGTGGCTTGGCCGGCAATTGGGTGCTCTGATGTTTGCCATGGGTGGCTATCGCTACCAAGTGGCAGAGATAAACCTGAAGCTGTGCTTCCCCGATATGAACGAGCAAGATCGGCGACAACTGTTACGGGATAATTTTACTAATTACGGTATTGCTTTCTTTGAAATCGGCATGGCCTGGTGGTGGCCTACAGAGGGTCTAAATAAACTTGTTCAGATGGAAGGGGTTGAGCACCTTGAGGCATTACAGGGGCGTGGTGCCTTGTTGATGGCGATTCATTACACCACATTGGAAGTGGGTGCTTCGGCATTGTCCTCAAGGCATTCTATTGATGCTATGTATCGCGCGCATAAAAATGCTGTTTATGACTATGTTCAAAGTAAGGGGCGTCGGGCGCGTGACCCTGTCGGTGTTATTTACCCTCGAGAAGATATTCGTGGAATGTTCAAGGCACTGCGCCAGGGGCGAGTTATCTGGTATGCCCCGGATCAGGATTACGGCCGTAAGCAAAGTGTATTTGCTCACTTTTTTGGTGTGACTGCGGCATCGGTTACAGCAACAGCTAAGTTTGCCAAAATAGGTCGTGCGGCAGTGTTACCTTTTTCTCATGTGCGCTTGCCTAATAATCAGGGCTATCGGGTGACTATTCACCCGCCACTGGAAAACTTTCCCACTGGTGATGATGTGGCAGATGCCGAAATCGTTAACCGCAAGATTGAAGAGTTTATCCTGGAGCAGCCGGATCAATATCTGTGGATTCATCGTCGTTTCAAAACGCGTCCCGAGGGAGAACAGAAACCCTATCCCAAAAAGAGCAAGTGATGAGCGAAATGTGTCAACGATGGGTAGGGCAAAACTACCAGCAAATGCTTGTGCCCCCTGATCTGGGTCAGTACCATGACGGCTTCGTAAATTCAGTCAAACATACAGTCAAGTATTCAGCTAAACATTCAGTCAAATATTGAGGCACACGATGATCACCGGCAGTATTGTTGCTCTGGTAACCCCTATGATTCCCGACGCTATGGAAGTGGATTGGGATGGCCTCAAACGGCTTGTGGAATGGCATATTGAAGAGGGTACTGATGCCATTGTGGCAGTGGGGACGACAGGTGAGTCGCCAACTCTGGATGTGCAGGAGCACATGGCGACTATCGCTTCGATTGTAGAAGATGCTAATGGCCGTGTGCCGGTGATTGCTGGTACGGGTGCCAACTCCACACGCGAGGCTATTGAGTGGACTCGCCGGGCGCAGCAGGCCGGCGCTGACGCCTGTTTGCTGGTGGCCCCTTATTATAATAAGCCAACTCAAGAAGGACTTTATCTTCACCACAAGGTGATTGCTGAAGCCGTAGATATTCCACAGATTCTCTATAATGTTCCGGGTCGAACTGCCTGT
>DRHD01000276.1 GCA_011049795.1 Porticoccus sp. | reverse complement strand
TAGAAATGTACTCATGTTTTTCAGTTCCTCGAACGCAGAAGCGATTACGGGGGACTGCCTTATCTTAACCTCGTTAGCCATTTTGCCTTTCTGTCTATCCAACAGCCTCTTCATTGACACTGTTAATAAACTGCTGGACTTTTTTATTCTCAGCCATTGCTACGGCTACAGCTGGATGTTCAGCGAGCGTTTGACCTAACCACCTTTTGAACTGCTCCATTTGGATGAAAGTAGAGTGAGCAGAAACATAGAGACCGTCGAGGAATCTGACTAATTCGTCAATGGCCATTGTCTCAGTTCTAATTGTAGGAGCCGCCTGCATCTTAACTTGATTACCCATCGTTTTTGCCTTTCCAGGCAAGGACAAAGCGTTGGATTGATTCGTTTCCAGCCATTGCCACCGCTACGGATGGGTGCTTTGTGAGGGTATCTCCCATCCACTTTCTCATCTGTTCAAGCTGAATCACGAGCGAACGTGAATTCGATGTCTGGCCATTCAGGAACATGATTAGTCTTTCGACTGCTTCATCTTCCGGTCGAGCAGTTGGACCTGCTTTTACTTCTGTTTGACACGGCACTGCCTTTTCTGCCTTTCTGTGTCGGTTAACCGACACTACGGAACACGGAAACGGAAATAGATAAACTTGAATATCTCATCTGTTTGAGCCACTGCACCATTTGTAATATTGAGAGTTACCAGTGTATCAGTAATGGCTATCAGACTAAAGAAGATGACAGTACCGCTTTCAGAAAAAGGAGAAGGTATAAAAATACCATCATTGGGGTCTATAGCGCTTCCGAGCAGGATATCATAAACGCCAGCGCCTGTTCTCGTGATACTAACAACATTTGCCGAGGCCGGGTCTAATACTGCTACAATACCATCTGATGATTGAAATCCTGCTGCATGAACAGACCAGGCTGGATTGAGATTTGGGAGCATTTATCATCCCTTCTATGGAGCATTGTATCGAAACAATACAAATTTGAAAGCAGCGTCAAGACCACCCAATACCCCATCGACAATAACTATAAATCGTCTAGTAAGGTCAATAACGGGGGTTTCCAGGATTGGCTGTGCGATAACCACGCCTGCTACGAATACAGGAGTAACTATCATAACCCCATCATTCATACCCAATGGAGTATCCATGGTGATAATATATTCCCCTGCCCCATCTCGGATAATACTAACGATATTTTTAGACCTTGGCGCTAGAGCAGCAACAGCACCAACCGAAGTTTGTTCACCAGCGGCATGTACAGACCATGCAGGATTGAGATTTGGTAACATTCTTATGCTATCTCTTTCTACGGTGCGTTGTATCGGAACAAGAGGAAACGAAATGTATCATCGGTAGGTGCTGCTACCCCATTAAGAATACGTACGCCCCGAGTAATATCGTTTGCTGGCCCCGCATCTTCTGATATGATTCTAAGAGCTGCTACCCTCAGTGTGCGGAGTATCAGAATCCCATCAGCGGGGTCCAAGGGCTCATCTAGGATGATATGGTATACCCCAGCTCCAATCCTATTAATCTGCGTAACATTGACCGAATTACCCAGAACCGCTGCGCCAGCAGCCGACGTCTGAAACCCCGCAGCATGTAACCGCCAGGCAGGGTCAAGATATGGAACACTCATCGCTTATTCCTCCATGCGTCGGTGGCTACCTCGTTTGTCGGGGGCTACTTCGTGTAAGCTGGTGATGTCGGTTAACCGACACGACCAGCCGTTAACCGACACTCAGTAGCTTACCGACACTCACTACCCAGCAGCCTTTTTCGTTTCGTCCCATGACCCCTGACACCCTGCACAGAGCTTGCCAAGAAACTCAATAGGCAACTGGTCGATTTCGCTGAAACCGTCTTGTCCGCAATACGTGTTTACTTTCAGACTCATACCTGACTTAGTAATCTTGCGAACAATATGAAACTTACCATCCCTTTCACAAATCAACATAGTTCTGCCTTTCCTAAAAGTTGCCCCGGGCAGCTAGCCGGCCAAGGCAGTGAAACCTAGCTAGCTACCCAGGGCGGCGGTTTACTTAACTGCTTTCTGCCCTCGCAATCGCCTGTCTTGCTTCGCGAGCTGCAATCCATTTACGTACATCTCTAAGCGTTCTGAATCCGCCTGCTGAAATATTTTTTCCTTTTACATCCCATTTTCTATAAGTTGGTCCCCATTCCCATTGTGAGATAAAGTAGAAATCTTTATCTCCTTCGTATTCGTATCTACCAGACCTAATTGGCTTGAGAGTAATCCCCTCTCTGCTCCCTACTTCGGGAAACGGAATCCCTAGCGCTAACCGCTTTCTTACATTCCTGAGAGTACGATATCGGTGTGTCGGTCCAGGGTTAAGCGAGTCCCAAACCATCCAACGGTTTTTTGTCCTAAGGATATGATAGTTTTTCCATAGGTAATGACCAGTTCCGACTCGGTCGAGAGTAATCCCCTCCCGGGAACCGATTTCGCTGGGTTCTATATTAGCTAGCATTTCTCTTATCCCTTTTAGGGTAGAAGAATGAAAGATAGCTCTTTCGCCCCGCTTACCTACAAGCCAAACATTTCCTGATGCTGAGCCCCGTACCCACCAATCCTTATACATGTATTGGCCAGGAGAAATTCTATCGAGAGTAATCCCCTCTCTGCTCCCAATCTTCAACAGCCCGACCTGGGAATTCACCCCAGCAATCTGCCAATCCCTCGTCCAGTGAGTTTTCTTCGGGACTACCCCGACCCGACACCCTCGTCTATACGCATCTAACATTACCGAGCCCCTCTCTTGTAGAAACTCAATCTTTCTCCACTCATCTCCGCAGGATTGAGCGTCTTCACGTAATGACGGTGAGCATTGTCATACAACCGCCTGACCACGCTTTGAATGAGCATGGTCGAGATGGCAGCTCCGAAGAGATAGATAAGTGGCATAGTCTATTTCTCTAGCCAGTAAGCCCCAAACCGCAATACAGAGACTCCAGCATAGAAAACCAGTGACAGAGAAAGGAACTCGGCGTACATGACTACTCCTTAGCAGGTGTAACTACAGTTTCAGTAGCCGCTGGAGATGGGACCCCATCGGGAATTCCATTATCCCCACCAAGCAATTTTTCCATTTCAGCAGACGCTTGAGCTTCTTCTGGTGTCGGTTGACCGACAGCCTCAGCAGTCGCTACGATACCCGGAGCATACCCCGGAGCCGATGGGGGCGGTCCCACTACAGCTTGCCCGCCTAACGCCTGGTCCGCAAGCGAACCCGGAACAGGCGTCGGCATCGGAACAGCAGGAGCCGCAACCCCCAACGGCGGCGCCCCCATTGCGGCTATCCCCGCCGCAACATCAATAGGCGCCGGCTGCAAAGCCGCCTGACTTTGCATCCCGCCCGGTTGGTTCATACCACCCGGGGGCAACACAACCTGCGGAGCCGCAGGATATTGCACCACCCCCGGAGCGAGCTGAATACCTCCCCGCCTCTGTTGCTCTTGCAGATGAACCGGAACATTTGCCCCCTCCTGCAAGATACCCGCAGCCGCTGACCCCACGCTCGCCTCTTCCCCGCCCACCGTTTGAGTCAGTAGCATAAGAAGGTCCCCGAGCATTCTCGATTCGTGACTGGCAGGGCTCCAGGTTTCCAGGCGCCTTTTGATGTAAGCGAGTTGAGCCATCATTCGTTCTTGTTTACTCATTGTCTGCCTTCTTTCATTGTTTCAGGTTGTCGGTTAACCGACACGCGCTTGTTAACTAGCCCCGTGTCGGTTAACCGACACCCCAAACTGGGGCGCCGTACTACCAGATTACTATCTAGGGAACGCTTACGCGCTCCACCTTGATTTCCCACGCGAGGTCGGCAGCCGCGTTAAGCAGGAAGCCCAGGACACCAATAGTGACATCCGTTTGGACCGCCGGGTCAAGCTCCAGAGCCCCGTGCGTCGCGAAGAACGATGTAAGAGTTACGAAACGACTGGTGAAATCTGTGGGCTCCACAATGGTTACGACCCAGATTCCAGCGCCTGTCCGAGTAACACCACTGATACCTACCGCGTTGGTCACGACGGGGGGAGTGGCAGCCGATACCTTTGCAGCACCGACCAGAACATTAGCAGTACCAATGTTTGGATTAGGCATTTCTCGATTTCTTTCTAGGGAAGGCTTACGCGCTCCACCTTGATTTCCCACGCGAGGTCGGAAGCCACGGCGAGCAGGAATCCCAGAACACCAATAGTGACATCCGTCTGGACCGCCGGGTCAAGCTCCAGAACCCCGTGCGTCGCGAAGAATGACGTAAGAGTCACAAAACGATTGGTGAAATCCGCGGGCTCGACAATAGTTACGACCCAGATTCCAGCACCTGTCCGAGTAACGCCGCTGATACCCACCGCATTGGTTACGATAGGCGGAGTAGCAGCTGATACCTTTGCAGCACCAACCAGAACGTTAGCAGTACCAATGTTTGGATTAGGCATATCTCGATTTCCTTTTCAGTGGATTGGTGAATCCGTGTTACGTTTGCTGCGCGAGGTTTGACCGTTTTTCAGACTTGCTCCCTGGTTCGCAGCCGCGCCAGCAAACATATATGCTATAGCTTCGCCGGAAGAATCTCCTTGAGCAATGGCGAGGGAAATTAACGCTCCTCCGATGTAGAGGAAGAGCACCATAACCTTTGTCCAATTCATGCTCCGTTAGCGCCTCCTTTTCCCTCAATGAGTTGTTTCTTCTTAGCTTCTTCCTCATCCTCTTTAGCGTGCATCGCGTCAAAGAACTCGGCGAAAGCAATTTTCTGCTCAGGATTGAGCTTACTCATCAAGTCGCTAGCCTGACCCGGGCTAAGACTCTCAGCAAACGCTTTGAGAGTTTCTACCATCGGGTCTGATTCTTCCGGCAGGACTTTGCGACCGGCGATACGGTTGGCGATAACGGGGATTAAGACCTTGCCCTTTTGGTACAATTGTTCATACCGTTCTTCTTTTGCCGCTGCTGCCTTTGTCTCCAGGTCCCTTACATGTTGATTCGATAGAAGGGTTTCGGTAAGCTCGATATTCTGAAGATGCTTATCCATCATGTTTTCGATAAGCTCTTGCTGTCTGGCGATGGTTCGATTTTGTAGTCCTAGCGCTTGATTCGAGCCCATAACAGCGATACGTGTAAGAGCTTCGTTATGGCGCATCATCTGCCCCATATGGCCCTTTTGATTGGGTCCTTCTGAGAACCCGTCTTCATCCTCGTCGAATTCCGAGCCTGTTACGCGAAACGTGAGACGAGAGACAGGACGAGAAGCCTTGCTGAAGTAGGCGAGAAGCTGGTACTTACAAACCCCGCCAAGCCCTTCAGCATCCTCTAAGACTTGCCCCTCGATTTGATTCGCCATGATGGCTAACTCGTCATCGTCCACCTTAACGACCTTCTCGTTATTTGGGACCATGATTTGAAAGACATCCCCCTTACTGGAACCTACATGCTTGCAGACCAGTTTACAACAGACACCGAGCTGGTCATCTGTTTTGTAAAACTGTCTGCCTAGCCAGTCTGTTAGCTTCTCTTTGTTCATATCCTCTCCTGCCCTGGAGCTTTCCGATTTATACGATTACTCTCAATACAACAAACATGAAATTCGTATCTGCTAACCCACCCAACTCGGTAAGCACACGTACCTCAAAACTTCCAGGTAACGAAGCGGCTCCATTTACCGAAGCATCGCGAGCAACTGACGCATTTACCTGACAAAAGATTACTCGTTCATCGCGAGCGATTTCTGTACCCAGAGCAATAGTATAAATTCCAAGTCCTGTCCGCGTTACAGTAGCATTGACCAGGAAAAAGTTGAGCCCAGCGCTTGTTACACTACCCGCAGCATGAACCAGGAGACTTCCAGGAATATTAGGTTCAGACATTGTTTTCTCCGTGTGTCGGTTAACCGACACTCAGTAGCTTACCGACAGTCCTACTCATCCCCAAATGCTTGCACAATATTCAGAATAATCAACCCGCCAAGACCAATCCCAAACGCGATTGCCATCCACTTGAGCAGAGTAAGCAACCACCCGAGAGTATCCTTACCCTTTTTGAGTAGGTCCTTTGTTGCTTCCCAAAACGCTCCCCCGAGCATCTTGAGATTGTCAAGCAAACCTGGAACCATCTTTGCCGAATCGAGACGGATTGCTTGTTTACCCGCAGTGGTCCAGAAATTTAGAGCTAAATGTTTTGGGATAACGGTAGTACGGAGAAGTTGAGTATGTCGAGGAGTTCCAGCTGCAATTCCGGCTTTTGCCAATTCAGCATCGAACCACGACATTACACCTGCTCTGTTTGCTCGCAATTGCGCGAGGAGTTTTTCTTCCTGCCTTGGGTCTGCTCCACGTCGAGTTAGAGCATTATTTTCTCCAAGCCATTGAGTATAGTCTAATACGATGGCTGGAGTTGTGAGCGGAATAGGACGTTCTAACTTCCCTTCCGGGATAATATAAAGCCCGTATTCCCTGAACGTCTTTTTCTTTAACACCTGATTGTAATCGGTAAACCGAGATTTTGGGTCAAGGCTTGGCTCGATGATGATTCCCTTGAGCGGGTTTGGGGCTTTCAAGTCCAACTGTCGTGGCAAAGCACCTTGAGCCCCGACCCAATGCTTTAGTTTCTGAGCCCCGCGAACCATCGTGTAATGCCGGTTAATGTCGGTTAACCGACACCCCGCCATATATGCTGCTGATAGACTCATCGGAACCTCATTCGCAATCCGCCAACTGCGTTGTAACCCATTGCCGGTTGTATTCCCCAACCCTTCCATAAAGAGCCGTAAAGGAATCCAGCGATGTCTTGTCTGATGCGATGCTCGTAATCGACTCCAACGCCTGCCTTGCCTGAAATCTCATCGCCGCGAAGGAATCCAAACAAATCGAGCTTTCCTTCTCCGGGTTTGAGTCTCTTTTCGACATCATCGAGCTTGGCCGGCAGGCTTAGGAAGGGTTTAGAGTCGAACCCTTATTAAGACCTGTTAATGGATTTGTTTTGACCTCTAGACCTTTGACTTCTAGACCACTGAGGAGCTTGAGAGCTTCCGCCTCTAGCGCTCGCTTCTTGACTCCCGCTCTCGGTATCGTGTACCCGAGCACCCCTGCGAGACTCACGAGACCACCAACAATCTGACCGACTATTGAACTGCCAGCATTAAGAGAATCAACGATAAACACAGCAATCCCCAGCAGAAACAGGGCCACAGAAATCCAGAATTCACTTGTTTTGATTCCACTTTTATCCATGATGATTCCCTTCTGTATTGCCTTATGTCGGTTAACCGACATTCAAGCTTGTTCAACACTATGCAACCACAGCAAGAGCCAGCGCGGTAGCAATCACAAGAGCCGCAACAGCGGGCCCGCTTGACCCTGGCACTGAAGGAGGCATAAGACTATCCAGAGCTCGCTGCTGGAAATAGTGAGTAGCTACCTCTTTCTGCCAACCACGCTTGTCACCTTCTCCTTTTTTACCAGTCAAAGGGTCCCTTTGTTTCCTGGTAAGGGTGAATCTTCGATTGAGATAGGGAGCATTCCGAACCTTGCCCTTCCACAGGGTCTTACCGTGTTTGTACATATTGTCAAGAGTGACAGGAACGCCAATGTTCTTGAGATACCGGGCGGCTCCCTGGGTACCGCTAGACCTGGAATGTCCGCTATTCCAGCCAGCTACAACAAGACGAACCCACTCGATACTATTCCAGTTCTGACGTAGCTCGGGGATATTGTGCTTTTCAGCAAACTTATCATAAGCATCGATGATTCGTCTCTTGATTTGCCAGGAGGCTATTTGTGTGTTGATGCTAGCATTGAAAAGCTGTGCGGGCGTGACTCTGGAACGATGCTTCTTGTTGTAACTCTCAAGCACTTTTGTGACACCAACCTGGAAAAGACCCCAATAGCTATCGCGTTTAGGCTTTTTCTCCCCTTTCTTATTTCGCCGGTAATATCTGGGGAAAGGAAGTAGCCGGGTTCTCAGGTCAATGCCTTTTCTTATCTCAGAGTCAGGTTTAAAGCCGCTTTCCTTATAGGCGAGCGAGCGCAGAAAGGGAACAGGTAGGCCCAATCCGAAGCTGTGGAAAAGGTGGTCATACCGCCTCGTCATATCCCTGGCCTTACCTACCGCGGGAGTCGGAGGCAATTCCCCTAGTTGTCGGTCAGCTAGCCGTAGGCCAGTCCCCGACCCTATACCTCGCCAGTATGCCGCAAACATGGCAACTATCCTCCTGAACCAATTAAACATTAGCTACCAGCCACAAGCAGAATTCAACAGACAGAGCGGTACCTGCCGTGGGATTGCTAGCTTGTGCCCAAATGTCTGTAAACTCTGGAAAGTCAACTTCCATAGCATTGTACTGTCGAACTAAGTCGCCTGTAACCTGATTAAATCCACTGATGATTCTTGTAGCTCCCATTGGTGCTACAATATCATCAGCTCTCAGACGCTGAAAGAAGGTAACATCAACAGCGCGAGGGCTTTCGACTTGAGCACGAAATTGCCTAAGAAAACCTGTAAACCCATTAGGTATTGTGTAAATAGCCATCTGGGTTTGACCGAGTACTGCTCCAATTCTAGCCAATACAGTCGCAGCCGTTGTTTCAATATTGATATCGCCTAAATTCGTATTGCCGTATACGCCAACGTCGCTAACGAATGCCCGATGAAGTCTGCGAAAGCTAAGCACTGTAGGAGCACTAACAGCGATGCCATTTGTCGCCAGGGTTTCTTCAATTAAATTGAAGTTAGTATCTTCTCCTTGGAGAGTAATTTCACGCGCGTTTGCGCCGCTCGACGCATCAGCCGCATTTCCCCCTGCCTGAATACGAAGCTGTAAAGCTGCTGTAGGAAAAGGATAAAGACCTCCCACTGTCCAGACATCTTCAGTACCGCCGACTGCCGGATTACGACCAAACTTGCGAACAACAGTAACATGCGCAACTTTTCCGCGAGCTATTTCTAACTCAGGAAACGATGGAGATATGGTAGGATTAGCAAGCATTGTCGGTTAACCGACACCTACGTGAGGAGCCTAAAGAGACTAAACTCTGAACCGATACCGATACCAAGCGAAGCATCCTGTGCTTTAAGGAGAAAGCTAGTGATGTTGGTGATAGTATCATTCCAAGAACCTGAAAAAGAACGATTGAACTGGCCAGCTTGAGTAGGCACGGCTTGTGTTTGGAGGTAGCTAGCTACCCGATAGGACCTAACCCGTCCGGTTAGAGCATCATAGAACAATTCCCCTCCTGCAAAGCCGGCAGCAACTGGCTGCTCAACAGCGGAGAAAGCAAAAGTAGTTGTGCTGCTTTGTTGGGTTACTCGCCGAGACACTTGATTGGTAGCGATGCTATTAGGCTGAATAAGTAATTCAGTCAGCGTAGCAGCCTTGAATACACGGAAAATTAGCTTGTAGAAACGGTCAAGGTCACCGTTAATCCCTGTATTGAATAGCACCGAATTCACAGCAGCACCAGCGACGGTAATACGCTCTATGAATTGCAGACTGCCCCCACCACCAGCAGGATTAAACAGCGGCGGACTCATACCGTAAGCTCCGTAACCAATACTTCACCCGTAGCATCAGCCCCATCCCAGATACCATCTATGATACCCGTATACCCAAACGGGACCTCATAGTAAGCATTAGGAACCATCCTCACAGTGAAACTCTCGACCCCAGCACCAATTGCAGCCACCGCACCGAGCTTGAGAAACAGATTTGTCGTCGAGTTGTTCTGAAACGTCGCCCCAATGCGACCTACATTAAGAGCTAGCAAGAGAACATTGGCGACATTTGTCGCAACCCTCGCTATAGCGCTTGTACTAGCATTGCCCGGTCCAGGAGCAACTCCCCCAGAAACCTCAACCGCCTGTTTTAGAGAAGTAGCAGCAACATGGGTGACACCGACATCTCCACCGGCCATTATTCAGTCTCCTTGCAGCCGCCAGGACATTCTTTAGGAAGACCCTTAACAGCAGCCTTGACCTGATTCTTGTCCGTGCCAGTGACATCGCCTATGAAGGCTTTGCACTTCTTGCACTTAACCGTTTCTGTGAGCAGACTCATGGTTATGTCCTACTGTCGGTTAACCGACACTCTAGATAGCAAGACCGAAAATCGCAGCTGCTCTAAAAGCAGCAGGACTAATATTCTCTATTCTGAGTGAAATTGCCCGCCGGGAGATAGGCATTGGTCGTTCCATGGGAACGCCTAGAGCATATTGTTCGCTAGCAATTATTATAACATTGTTTGGTAACATCTGAAAAACTCTCATTGCAGGAGGAGCAAGAAAAGCATTATCTACAGCCCGGGCGATGAATACATCTTTTGCGTAAAGAGGGATTTGAACTGCACCAAACGCAGCGGGGTTAATATTGCCTATATCGATACTTTGTTGGAGGGTTTGTCTTGAACCAGCTCCCAGGTCACCATATCCGGCAAATGCTCCTAATTTTACTGAAGTACCTACCGGGAATGCGGCGGTAGACCTTACCTGTAAACGCGCAAAGCTACATACAACAGAGAATGTAACTCCTAAAAGCCAGTCAAAGTCAACTACAGCCTGGACACCGCCAGCTCCCCAGATAATGCGCCCCTCTATGTTTTCCGCAGCCCCGATAATCCCAAATTCTTGTGAAGCGACCGTGTGAAATGTAACAGCTCTAGATTTCTGGTCATCGGATTCAAGATTCAAAACATCTAGAAAATCACTTGCTCCAAGGAGGGTTACTGAACGACCAATATTACTCTGTCTTCCCAACAGCTCCATCGGAATAGGAGCATTTTTCTTCGGAGCAGGACGGAGACGATGCAGCCCAGCAAGTACATCTTCTGGATGGTCCTGCTTTACACGAACATCTTCCCAGTTCTCTTCGCCTTCTTTCCAGCGGTCTTTGAACCAGGCGCCTTCGATTTGTCTGTTTTCCGGTTTTACCAGCTTGCCCATGCTCGTC
>DRHD01000275.1 GCA_011049795.1 Porticoccus sp. | reverse complement strand
ATGCAAAGGGGGAGCTTATACAAGTGACGTTTAATAATTATGACCGTGCCCCATTCCTGTTGTCGGATGAGGATACGGTACGTTTTCATCATGCTTACGGTTTGTTTCATAAGTACGCTTCAGATCAGCGCAATTGGCTTAAGATCCCTCTTCGTCCCGGTATGACGTTAATTTTTGATAATTGGCGCAATCTGCATGGCCGTATGGCTTATACAGGAAAGCGGGTTTTTTACGGTTGTTATCACAGCCGAGCAGACTACGAAAGCAAGCTTCGTGTATTACAAGCAAAATGATCTCAGGGCTGACTAGAGTTTCAGTCTCAACAGTCGATGGGTAAATCTTTCATTGTGCTAGTGCACTTGAAACTCAGCGCTTAACAAATCCTGGGGTGCCGCTGAGGAACCCACATAAACCTCATATTCCATTGTTTCAACTTCCCAGCTGGGAGTGGCGGGGTTGTACCAGGCAAGGTCGTCTATATCCACCGCCAAGGTCACCGTCTTCGTTTCGCCGCCAAGCAATGGCACTTTCTTGAAATCACGGAGTATTTTTACCGGTCGGTCAACAGAGGAATTGGCAAACCCTACATACAGTTGCACCGCTTCATTACCGGCAACGTCGGAAGTGTTAGTAAGCTCTACGGAAACCTGCACCGTACCGGTTTTGGGCAGTTCTGGTGTCAACATTGTTAAGTTGCTATACGCAAACGAGCTGTAACTCAGTCCAAAGCCAAAGGGATAGGCAACCTCAATGTTATTTTTGTCGAACAGCGTGTAGCCGTGATAGTAGCCGTATGTAATGTTGTCGGTGTAGGGTGTGAAGTAGGGGTAGTTTGCAGCATCTTTGGGCATTGCAAAAGGAAGCTTACCGCCGGGATTCGCGTCACCGTAGAGAATGTTGGCTAGGGCATTACCTCCCTCCATGCCGGCATACCATGCAAAGAGTATCGCCGGCACTTTGCTGTCCCACGCGGCCATGTCGATGGCGCTACCGCCCACATAAACCACCACCAGTTTCTCATTCGAGTCGGCTAGCGCATCAATCATGCGCTCATCGTTAGGCAGTAAGCTCAAGACATCCCGGTCGCCGCCTATACCTTTTTTGCCCACCAGTTTTCCGGCTTTTGCCGACTCCGCCATGGCGTCGGAAGCAATCAGATACTCGCCTTCGTTTTCATGGGTGTAACCCACCACCAAGACCACCTCGTCGGAGGCTTCAGCCAGCGCACGAGCACGTGCCACGTCAGAGCCATCATCCAGCACAACCGTGTTGCCCAATTTGGCATGGTAGGCCTTCAGCCCGGCATAGGGGGTAATAATGTAGGGCGACTTCGAGTTGCTAGAGCCCATATCACCTGTATTTTCTAGGTCGGCTATGGCGCCGATTACAGCGATGGTTTTCCCAGAGGTCTTTCCAAACGGCAGCACCTGCTCATTCTTTAACAGCACCATGCCTTGCTCTGCGGCTTCAAGAGCCAGTTGTGTGTGTTTTGAGTCTGCCAGAAGTGATCTGTCGTAAACCATGGGGTCTTCGGCTAAAGCGTATTTTAAGCGAACGCGTAAGCTTTGATAAATTAAGGTGTCTATATCGGCTTCAGATATCTGATTGTTCTCCAGTCCAGCTTCTATGGCCTCGTCTGAGAAGATATACTGCACGGGCATTTCGATATTCAAACCGGCCTTTATACTTTCTACTGCATCGTAAACCGCAAAGAACCAGTCGGAATGTAAGAAGCCTGCAAAGCCCCACTCTTCGCGTAAAATTTCTGTTAGCAAATAGTGATTGTTAGACGCATATTCTCCGCGCACTTTGTTGTATGCGGTCATCAGGCTTGCCGTTTCACCCTCTTGCACCACCTTCTTAAAATGCGGCAAATACACTTCTCGTAGGGTTCTTTCATCCAGTTCAACATTAACCACGAACCGAGAGTTTTCTATAGAATTTATCGCATAATGCTTAGGGCTTGCCATCACATTGTGGTATTGAATGGCATGGGTGGCGGCAACACCAAACTGGCCTAACAACCATGGGTCTTCGCCGTAGGTTTCCTGTGCTCTGCCCCAACCGGGGTGGCGCAATAAATTGATGCACGGTGTCGCGGCCATATTAGCACCCGATGCACGTATTTCTTTGGCAATGACATCGTTGATACGGCTTTCTAAATCAACATCCCAGCTAGCCCCTCTAGACATCGCAACAGGGAAGGTTGTTGCGCCACCATAACTATCGGCCAAGCGCGCACCCCTTGGTCCATCTGACAACACAAACGGAGGGATGCCCAGTCGCTCATTACGCCCTACGTAGAAATGAGGGAAGCGATCAAGCAGCAAAACATTGCCGACTAGTTTTAATATATCGTGGGTATCTTCACCGTATAATTGTTGGATTTTTTCGGCCAAGGTCATTTTCGCTATTAGATTTTTCGCTAAAATATCAATCTCTGCCTGGCCGTTTACGCCCGAAAACTTGGCGCTATCAACCTTAAGTTCATACTTGGAGTAGTCATAGATCTGGGTATAAAAATACACAGACATTGCTAACACTAAGGCGATAAAGCCGTAGCTGGTAAATTTAAGAACCTTCAATAACATGGACTACTACCCAATTTTATTTTTTTAATATCGACCATTTTCCTGATGTTATGGTGGCAGCCATGACATCTCTCAGCAGGCGAGTCCGTCCTTCTTCAGCCGATTCCTACAAGTAATGCATAACTAACAAAAACTAAGAGCGGCAACTAATTAATCCGCTAGAGTGTGCGTAGAAATAGCACTAGATTCATAGCTTGCTACTTTTACAGTTGAGGAGGAGGGTGGAGACGGCACACTAGCATGTGTAATAGCGCTGGGCAACATTACTCAATTGTCCATATATAACACTTTCGGAAAACAGTAGTCATCACCCAACCTTGTCTCTGATGGAGCCTGAACGTTTGTCTTCCAGCGGTAGTTAGAAGGTTCCCTTCAAGATCATAGCCCTTGGGAACTACTCAATAAAGGGAGGGGCCTTACGTCGAATCACACAAATGTCCATATAAAACTATTTTCATCCATTTTATTTGGAGAGTTTTCAAATATACTGATTGGTCCTACGCTAGAGTAAATAACATGAAATCGCTGCACTTTTTTTGCCCCGCTTTATTAGGGTTACTGCTAATGTCTACATCGAGCTCGTCGACTGAGCTGCCACAGTT
>DRHD01000274.1 GCA_011049795.1 Porticoccus sp. | reverse complement strand
TCCCCAATCAGCTGCGCCCGCTGCAAACGGGCCAGTTGCTGACTCTTCAACCCCTCCTGTAACTGCGGGTTATCGACATTGAGGTTCAAACCGACAATATGTATTAACTGTTTACGCCACACACAGGATAATTCAACCCCTGTAATCAGCCGCATTGCCTGCCCCTGCCACTGATCGCGCACCGATAAGTAACCCGCCATCGTATCGTGATCGGTAATGGCCATGAGTTGCACGCCATTGTGTTCGGCACGGCGCAGTAGCTCAAGGGCGGTCAATTCGCCATCTGAGGCGGTACTATGGCTATGAAAATCTACGTTCAATCGATTACCTGACAAATGGGCTATACGGCTATGACAAGGGCCAAACTAAAATAATTAGCAATACTGGGGTACTGAAAGCATCATAGTAACGCAATTTGTGGCACTATTTACCTCAACGTTTGTCTCAACCATGGAGGTAAGCCAAAATACCTTCTTTTTTTTTCAGGAGCAGTCTGAGCAGTGACCACAGCAGAACAAGCAAACGGCCAGAAAAAGCCGAGTATGTTAGCCAATCTGGCGTTCAACATTATTATCCCCACCCTGATTATGACTAAGCTGAGCTCCGAAGATTATCTGGGGCCGGTTTATAGCATAGTGGTGGCCCTGAGCTTCCCTATTGGTTATGGGCTGAAAGATTACCTGCAAAACCATAAAGCTAATTTTTTCTCGGCTTTGGGTATTTTAAGTGTGGTACTCACTGGCGGCATGAGTTTATTACAATTGGACCCCCAATATATCGCCATTAAAGAAGCCGCCATTCCCGCTTGTTTTGGTCTGGCGACACTGTTTTCAGTGCGCACCAAGTACCCGCTGGTAAAAACCTTCCTGTTTAACGAGCAGATACTACAAATTGATAAAGTCACCAAAGCGCTGGAACACTATAATAACGCCGATCAATTTGAACACAAGTTGACCAATGCGTCCTTTATGGTCGCGGGGTCGTTCTTTTTATCATCCGTTTTAAATTATATTTTGGCCAGGGTGATTCTAGTCAGCCAACCTGGCACCGTTGAGTTTACTGAAGAGCTGGGGAAAATGACCGCCTTGAGCTTCCCGGTCATCGCATTGCCGAGTACCATCGTATTAATGGCTGCCCTGCTCTACCTGTTGCGCCATATCCAAAAACTCACTCATTTAAAAACCGAAGATATTTTCAACGAGGTTTAATTCTACCGGGTCAATTGCGCAGCCATAACAGAACACATTGAACCAGGCTCGCTATAGGGTGAGTATCAGCGTTCACTGCATCGTTAATCTCGGTCTATAATAAGCCGATAACCCTTTTAATTTCCAAAGCTACAACTAATATAAAGTGCTACAGCAAATATAAAGTGCTACAGCCATTATAAGAAGGAACACATTGTGAAAAACATTACCTTAATGTTGATTTTGCTGGCCGTCAGTAGTCAACTTTACAGTGAAGAAACTGTGTATATTCGAGACCAACTTTACGTTCCCCTGCGCAGCGGCACCACCATGCAACACAGAATTGTCCACAAAGGACTAGTCAGCGGCACCCCTTTGACGGTGATCGAAACCAGTGAAGATAAAAAATACAGCCATGTGCGCACCAAACGCGGAACAGAAGGCTGGATCCAAACTCAATATTTAAGCCCAGAGCCTGCAGGCCGGGACCTGGTCAAAGTTGCCAACAAAACCATTGCCACGCTGGAACAAAAAAATAACGAGCTCAGCCAACAGCTCAACAATATTAAGAGCAAACAAAAATCCACCCAGACACAATTAACTAAACTCACCAGCAATAACAACCAGGTCACTAAAGAACTGGAAAATATCAAAACTGTTTCCGCTGGTGCGATCCAGTTAAACAGCGACAACAAAATATTGTTAGAGGAAAATCAAAAACTCAAAAATGAACTAGACGTGCTGAACACAGAACAACAACGACTGACCGACAATCATGAAAACGACGCCTTTCTTAATGGCGCCTTTGCCGTACTGATTGGCGTCATGATCACGCTACTGGTACCCAGAGCATGGCCCAAGAAAAGTACTGACTGGGCTTAATTAAGCCTTCCAAATCGTATATCTATTAATTACCAACGATTTTTCATCAACAATGAGATCAACCGCATGAAACACTTTACACATTTGTTTATCTCCGCCATGCTTTTTATGGTGTTTGCTAACACAGTAATCGCTGAGACAGCAACCGTTAAAAACCCGGTAGCCATCATCCACACCAGCAAAGGCCCAATAACGCTAGAACTCTATGCCGATAAAGCGCCAATCACTGTTGCTAATTTTATTGACTACGCTCAATCGGGCCATTACAACGACACCATTTTTCACCGGGTTATTAAGCGGTTTATGATTCAGGCAGGCGGTTTCAGCAAAGACATGCAAAAGAAAAATACTAAAGCCCCTATTGTGAATGAATCAGGCAACGGCCTTCACAACGATCGCTGGACCATTGCTATGGCCAGAACTAACGACCCTGACAGCGCCACCGCACAATTCTTTATTAACACAAAAATGAACTCAAGCCTGGATGCCAAAGGTAAAACGCCGGGATACGCCGTTTTTGGCATCGTTATCGATGGTCAGCATGTCGTTAAAGCCATCGAGAAATCCCCCACGATGACACTGGGACAATACGGCGACGTTCCAGTTGAAACCATTTTTATTGAGAAGGTCCTTATCCAGCAGTAACCTGAAAGCTGATCAAGGCTAACCAGACTAGTTAACAACTAACAGGTATTCAAAACACGTGAGCACGACTAATCGCACAGACCTTAGTGTCAACCTTAATAAAATTGCCTTGATCAGAAATTCCCGCGACACCACTTACCCCAGTGTTACCGCCCACGCACAAATGTGTATCGACGCGGGTGCTGATGGTATTACCGTCCACCCCAGGCCCGACCAACGACATATCCGTGTAGACGACTGTTTTGATTTGGCCAAGATGTTAACCGTAGAATTTAATATCGAGGGTAACCCCTTCGCCCCAGCGATGAAGAGTGAGCGCTCCGGCGTCAGTGATTACCCGGGGTTCATCGACCTTGTTAAAGCCATCAAGCCCGCCCAATGCACCTTAGTACCTGATAATAACCAGCAACTCACCTCAGATCACGGTTTTGATTTAACCCAAAGCGGCGATGCACTCGCGCCCATCATTGAACAACTGCACGCCTTGGGTATTCGTGTCAGCCTCTTTATGGACCCCGACCCAGAGCAAATCGAACTGGCAAAACAAGTCGGTGCCGATCGTATTGAACTCTATACTGGCCCCTATGCTGAAGCGTTCAGCAACAATCAAAATCTTGACGCGGTATTCCAACAGTTTTACCAGGCTGGCGAACAGGCTGCGACACTAGAGCTTGGCCTGAATGCTGGTCACGACTTAAATTTACACAACCTTCAGCGCTTTGCCACTATCCCGCAATTATTAGAAGTATCCATTGGACACGCCATGATTGTAGACGCCATCAGTATGGGTTTAGCGAACGCGGTGCAAGCCTATCAACACTGCCTGGGGAAAAACGGCTAAAGACTCTCCTTTCTCAATTTTTTAACTTACCTGTAAGCAACACAATATCTAGTGTTAGAAAACCTCACACCATACCAGCAGTACCCTTATTCACTTCTCCCCCCCTATTAAACGCCTCAACACAAACCATCCCCTGATTTTCGACCGGCATTGTTGGTATAACTTTTGCTCTAGAGAGGACTCTGACAAAAATCTGTCACCAAGCAGAGACGAAAATAAAAAAACTTATGAGGACGTAAGAATGAAGGACATTATGATCAACACAGTACTGCGCACCACTCTCTCAAGCGCTCTACTCACCACTCTCGCAACGAGTGCCAATGCCGTAGAACTTTATTACAGTATAGGATTCGACCACACAGTCTCCGCATCAGGGCCAGCGAGTGAACAGGTTTATTCCACATCCATCGACATCAATACCCTATTTAGCAGCATGCTGGGGGACAAAATCGATGTAACATCTGGCCAGTACATCATTAATTACGGGACTTTTTCCACCAGTTATCAACGAGATTTGATCGAGGTTGCACACGAAGACTATACCCTGACTTATTCTTCTAATTATGATTCGTTAGATAATGCAGGGCCACGCCAGGGTAGCTTTGAAGGTACAGATTACGCCTATGTCATCGAATATTCACGCTATCAAGAGTATCAGGATTTAACCGGCACCAATAATCAAAGCGCCACCATCTCGCTGGCAGGAATGACAGAGGACGCTTATTTTTGGCAAAGCTGGGGTGAAGACAACTACCAATACGAATTAGAAAGCAGCAACTTTCCCGCAGGTACCAGCGGTCTATTGGAAGAGCACTATCTCAATAAACACTATAATGGGGCTGGTGAAAACGGCAACAATTGGTTTGATCTGGACAGCAATTTGATTCTTGCTAATAACGGCATACTGGATTTTTCTTTTGAAGCAACAGCAGGTGACATCAATATCACCGGTATGACGCTGGAACTCAGCCTAACAGAAAATCCGGCATGGATAGCACCGACGAGCGCTTCGCCAGTACCGGTACCTGCAGCGCTGTATCTTTTTGGTTCAGGCTTACTTGGCTTACTGATGATAAAAAAGCAAAGACGCTAAATAAGGAATGTGACTAGCCGGATCTTGCTTGATGCTCTATATGCGATACTTAAACATAGGTTGCTTAAACATCGCAGCGCTTTAAACAAGATCCGGTGAGACTGAAACAACTCACTGGCTTCAACTGTGGTGCTTTCCCTAGAGTCACATCAGTGAATAATTTGAGTCCTGGAGAAAATAAATTAATCCTGCTCTATTTCTATTTCTGTTTCAGTCGCAATTTCTTCAACGGCTAAGGGTTTTTCATGTGAATGGGATTTTACTTTTTCCTTCTGCCGCTTCATTAAGCTGGTGAGCTTACTGGTCATTTCATTAATAGCCTGATACAGATCACCCGCCTTGGCTTTGGCGCTGACATCTTGACCCAAATAATGCGTACTAGCCTCGGCAATCTGCTCATGTTTCTCAACAGTGGCAATAACATGGATGGATGCGACATCTGGGAATTGCTGCTGAATTTTCTCCATTTTGGCGTTAACCGCATCGCGGATGGCATCAGTGATTTCGACATGGTGACCAGTAATATTAATTTGCATAGATCTTCTACCTCACTCGTTATATAACATTATTAAGTATAGACCCTCATTCGGTTGATGGCTTGATGTTAATCATGAACCTAGTCAAGAAAATACTTAAGCAAGCGATCAAAAAAACAACAGCGCTGTTATTACACAAACACCCTTCTATACTTTAGGACTAGATCAGTACTAATGCTCGGCTGCATCAATGTCTGACCAGACTGCAAACTCATTACCGCCGGGCTCAATAAAATGAAAACGGCGACCACCCGGAAATGAAAATACAGGCTTTACTATCGAAGCTCCAGCCTCTTCTACCTTTAACAACGTTGCATCAAGGACTGGACTATAAAAAACAATCAGCGCAGCACCATTTTCAGTCAAAGAACTTTGATCTGATTTAAAAAAACCACCATCAAGACCTTCATTAGAAAAGGCCGTATAGTCTGGACCGTAATCCTCAAAAGACCATGCAAACGCTTGTTCAAAAAACGCCTTGGTTTGGACAATATTTGTTGACGGAAATTCAACATAGTTTATTTTAATATGTTCTTTCATATTCCAGTCTCAACAAGCAATATACACGGGGAACTATGACTAACTTTTTCCCAGACAAAAACTCTGATCATCAAAAAACCGGATCCATACTCTGTAAATATGCCGCCACATTCCTGATATCTTCATCATTCAGTTTTTTGCTGATCTTTTGCATGGAGCCGTCCATCATTGTATCGGTGACCCTGGCGCCCTGCCGATAAGCCTGCAATGTCATCCGGATATAACGCGCATGCTGTGCACTTAACAGCGGCGAATGAATCTCTTCGTTTCCTTTTCCACTGAGACCATGACAGGAACTACAGGCTTCGATGCCTCTTATCGCATCACCCTGCTGATATAACACTTTACCGCGAGCAACCCACTCCATATCCTCGGTTTTAGTATGAACAAGCGTATCGATAGTTGGGTCTAGATCAGGGTTGACTCGTAATGGCTGTGAAGAAAAATACTTTGCCATCTGGTTAATTTCAGCAAGAGTATAATCCTGTAACATCCCGTCCATCTCTGCCGCCTTTCGTTGACCAGATTTAAACGCCTGTAATTGCCGCTCCAGATAAGATGAATGCTGGCTCGCCAGGCTAGGGGATTGCTTATCAAATTGATCAGTAATCGGCGGATTACCATCAATACCGTGGCATTCTGCACAGGGGTAATGGCCATGTTCACGAATCTCAGTGATTAATTTCCGGTCACTTTCAGCCGACAAGTCAGCCAGGCTACAAGATGACGACATCACTAGCAGCACTACCGAGCCAAAAATACTCAGAAGCTTCTTCATTGCAGATTGAACCTTAATGTCTGGGTAAACGTACCATCTGGATTCTTAACCGATCCCATATCTCCCGATATGGTTTTATATCTACCGGTACCTCCGACAATGGCTATTAATGATTCACCCTGATCCAATTCACGACCAGCCACTTGAATGCTGCCATCCTTTAAGGTCAAGGTCCATTGGCATTGCTGGCTATGATCAAGCTTAGTCCTTATACAAACACCGCTATTATTTCCAATCACTAGACCGGAAGCATTTAACAAGGGTTGGTCAAAGATATATTGATCCCCAAGAGAGTTCCCGGTCTTGCCAATATCGACCAACACAGCGGGGGAACTTTTCGCATCGGCTATGGTGACC
>DRHD01000273.1 GCA_011049795.1 Porticoccus sp. | reverse complement strand
GATTTCAATGGGTGATTAGGGCCAATAATGCCGTAAAGCTGAAGGTTGCTCCTTACAAGCATTTCAAAGTGAGTAAGCGGTACTACGCTCAGTTAAGCCAGGCGGCCTTGTTATCGTGGCAACTTTCGCAGAGAACGGTCCCACTATGTGCAGCGGGCTTCCAGTTAAGCGCTATAATGCAAATGAACTACACCAAGAGTTTGGAGAGCCATTCCTTCTGCTCGGGCATGAGAAAGAGTCGCACCATACTCCCGCTGGCAATGAGCAAAATTTCGTTTACTGCTTCTGTCGCAAGATAGTCTAGTGGTGTGCCGGGCTAGCAATCGCAGGGATAGGGACAAGGACAAGGACAAGGACAAGGACAAACTTTACGCTGAGTTCAAAATTTTCCCGTGCTGCGGGTATTAACCACCAAGGAGAAGTTATGAGCGTAGACCAGGCTTTCAATTATAAAAAGATCAGTGATTCCATTAGCACAGCAGGATTACTAAATGAAGAACAGCTCAATGTCCTCGGAACTGAAGGATATGAAGTCGTTATTAATCTTCTACCACAAGAGAGTGAGTATGCCATACAAAGTGAATCGTCCATTGTGGCTGCACAGGGTATTCATTACGAATATATACCAGTGGATTTCGCATCGCCTCTTGAAAGTGACTATCAGAATTTTTCTGAAGTAATATCTGCACATTCAGGAAAAAAACTAATGGTACATTGCGCTGCAAACTATAGGGTTTCAGCATTTTACGCTATCTATGCCTTCAATAAGCTTGGGTGGTCGAAACCCCAAGTTTATGATTTTATTAGCGCAATATGGGATCTTGGTGAACATCCCGTTTGGGAGGAATTTGTTTCTACTATGGTCAATGCCAAAAATGGTTAAGCCGTATATCCACGAACGCCACTATCCCATGGAAGATTGACATTGAGTAAATTTGCCAAGGCCATTTCACCACATGTAGAGAACGAGCTATCAAAATCTGAAAAAGCGCTATCATCTGGTGATTTATACTCCGCGTTTACTCACTTAGAAAATGCACATGTCTTAGGTCAAGAGTCCACCTATTGGCATGTAAAGGTTCATTTTCTAATGTTAAAGTGGGCTATTAAAAAAATGATCTTAATGAAATTGCTGGCCAAATTATCCGTATTATTGGCGCGGCAGCATTAACCGCAATCAAGGGTGTCCCTGCTGGTAACACAGGTGGTAGTAATGTCAGCCCGGTTAAAAAAATGCCGATCAAACCCGAACTTGCTGAAATTATTGCCAAGGTGAAAGCAAACACATAGAAACAGATGCAATAATCGCCCTTCGGCCTACGCCACTAAATCGTTGAGCAGCAACGTGATCATTCGCTTATAGTTTCAACACATGACACTGCAAACAAGGCACGCTCGTCTCGTCGGGGAATTCAATATTGGTGAGGGTTAAGTAGAGGTATACACGGCGATAAATTTAAAAATCATATTGGTGGCATAGCCTTTTTCAAACAATAACTAGCCTGCTATTCGTTCACACCGACCATTTTAGTTGAGCCCTTAAAAGGAAGCCCCTGCTCTTGATCGGGCAACAAGGGCAAATCCTGTTGCTGCCACAGCGGTTGCCAGCAACCATGTTTTTCCAACAGTTTTTGCGCTTCTGCTTGCGTGTCAGCTGGCAGAGCTGAAAATTGCGAGCGCAGTTCTTGCAAACACCAAACACGATAACGTGAATAGCGCGCCCCTCTATAATCGACACCATCGACCACTGTATCAAAGCGTTTTTTACCGCTGGCCACCGCTTCCACGTTGGCATTCATGTATGGCAAGTAACTCTTACCGATATCATCCAGCAGCGGCCCTAAATCATCCGGCACCGCCGTGAGCCAATCACTGCTGCAAAGATCAAGGCGGGTATTCCACAGCCGGGCAACCCATTCATAAACCGCCGGGGCCTGCTGCCGCATGATTTCCTGTGGGATCGGATCCAAAGCAAAATGGCGAAAAAAAGGCCCCGACAAACCGATATCCGCAAGGCTGGGCCTGTCACCAAAAATAAAGGGACTGTGCTCAAATATCGCCTGTAATGTTTGTAAAGTACGCAGGTAAATCTGCTCCACCCCCGCTACATTTTTCTTCGTTATGCCATCACCCGTAGTATAACCACGCCGTTGCCGCAACCGAAAAACCCAACGTTTCAAAGCGGCAGGCACCGGTATCCCACTCATATGCTCATCGACGATATGTCGGCTTAAATGATGGGCGCCCTCAGGATAATGCCAACGATAATGCATCGCCGGACGCCACAGCCACTCATCGGCATAATCTTCAATGAGTAAACATAAAAACGCCTGTAGAGGATCCCGGGGGATAATTGAATTTTCTAAAGACTGCGCCTCAAACCACTGAATAATTTTAGTGGTATCGGTCATCCAACGCCCGTCAGCTAAAATTACAGCGGGAATTTGATAGAGCCCGATATTTTTCTTAATGCGTTTTTCGTCTTGCGGCGCCTGAATAGAATGAAACTGGTAAGACAGACCTTTGACCCGAAAATAGTTCTCCAACTTGCCCGTGAAGTAGGAGATCCGGGAACCATAAATCTGTATGACTGGCGCTTCGATAGCATTCATTAACGCATCGCTTTGGCGCTGTCGCGATCCGAAATTTTTTCATACCAGGCGCTTAGATTCGCTAACGATTCTGGAATCGAAATTTTCACCCAGCTACAAAACCCCACGGCAATGTAGGCAGTAATATCAGCCGCACTAAAACTGTCGCCAGCTATATAGTCATTACTTGCCAACTGCTGATCGAGAATATCCAAAAAAGCCATAATGCGAAGCTTTCCTCGCTCGACTAATTCCGGTACTTGCTCAACATCCAACCGACCAGGCAGTGCTCGGTGTGCAAAAGACTTACTACCATTGCGCAGGGTATCGGCAATAGCAATCATCAGTTCCATTTCAACGCGATGATCCCATTCAGTAATTAATGCCTGTTCTGCAGGACTACTTCCCAGCAACGGGGGCTCGCTTTGAATCGCTTCCAGATAGCGATAGATAGCCACCACTTCTGAGAGCACGGTGCCGTCATCGAGAACTAACGCAGGTACTGTACCGCGAGGATTTATGGACTGGTAAGCCTCGCCTAATTGCTCGTTAGCTGCCATATCAACCTGAGTGACAGGAGGCGAAAGACCTTTTTCGTTGAGAAACATTCTAACCCGCTGGGGGCTAGGCGCTGGGGGAAAGTCATATAATTTCATTGGCATCTCTCAATGTTGTATTAATGCGGTAATCAGTATCGAAGCCATCACAGCAGTGAAACCATTTGGCCACGCTGAGGCGAAACCTTATTATCCAGCATCGATAACCACAACGCCTCGAGCGCTAAAACATCTCGGGTCCACTCAACTGTCATTTCGCTGTCGATACTTTTTGCCACTTCGGCACTGGCTGCCATCGCCTTTGCCATCGCCACACCAGGGCCCCACTCAGCCTCGCGCTTAGCAATATGCCCTGGCGCAAAAAAGAATTTCGGTTTGGCGCCTGGTAATTGTCCCGCTTTACCACCGTGCTCCCAATGCGTCGCTCCGACCATACAGCTTTCCACCATATTGTCGCCGACGTGGGTATGCAAAGCTGTGGTTAAGCGGACATCGCCTGACATATCGACGTAGGCACTGGTTAATGATCCATCCACATTCGCTTCGTCACCATAAATAATTATTTCATCACAGCAATTCAAACCCTCGACAAAATCCACGTTGGGCGCTGAGGTCAAGCCAATAATACGTGGGGTTACCTGCGGGTCATTCTGTAGCATTTTCGCCAAACCAAAACCCGTTTTCGATGACACGGAGCCAATTAATATTTGCTGCACGCCAAAAAAATTATTATCGAGCAAATAGTCGTACAGCATGAAAGACGTAGCAAATAAAGGAAACAGCAAACAACGCTCGGTTTCCATTGCACTTAAAAAATCAGGCTCGGCCTGAGTACGGCGATAGGCATTGTAAAGGCTCGGCAAGTCCTTGCGGTGTTGAGCGAAATCAATAAATTGATCAGCGACAATATTACCGGGCTGCAACACCACATGACTAGCCATCGGGAAAAAACCCCACAAACGCTCACCCACTGGCACCTCAGCACAAGTGGAAGCAATCACATTAGCACAACCCCATACAGGCACTTTGCCCCACTCGTCTTGCGCCGGATAGAACCTCCAATAGCCAATCGCATCACCGGACACCGCATAACTAACATTATTAGCGGTCAGGCCAAACTTATCGATAGCAACCAGCACCTCACCCTCGTTCAGCTCAGCCAACTCGGTAGAAACCACTTTGGTATTTCTTAATTGCCCGCGATCCACCCATAACTCGGTGCACTGTGTCATTGTTTTGATCCTCAATAAAATTGCAACCACGACTGCTTTGATGATAGCGCAAGCCACTAAAAAACGAGCGGCTAATAGAAATAATCTGGACCAGGTCAGCACAGTCATTATTGGCGTCAAATTCAGCATAAATATAATGACATAGATTGCGACAATATGTAAAGATAGCCATCCACTGCAACTGTCGCTAAGATTGGCTGCCTGACTTATTCTGCTAGTTACTAAGACTAACTACGGCTTTTATTAGAGGAACTCGCTATGATCACTCTCCACGGTGCCTCCGCTTCACCCTTTGTCCGAAAAGTATTGGCCGTACTGGCGATAAAAAATTTGCCCTTTGAACATATCCAAAGAATGCCCTTTGGTAAAGAAGATGCCGAGTACCAGAAAATAAGCCCACTAGGTAAAATTCCCGCCTTACAACACGGCGATTTCACCCTCTCTGACTCAACGGTGATTTGTGAGTACCTGGAGGATGTTTATCCAGACACTCCCATCTACCCTACGGACCACCAGGACAGAGCCAGAGCCCGCTGGTATGAAGAACTGGGCGGCAACCGAGTTACCGAATTAGCCGCCGGTATTTTCTTCCAACGCTTTCTGCGTCCGCTGGCCTTTAAGCAGGACCCCGACGAAGAGCTAGTTGAAAAAATCATCAACAAAGATCTGCCACCGATTCTCGATTACATTGAATCCCAGGTTCCAGCAGCGGGGTTTTTATTTGGTGAGCAATTTATGCTTGCGGATCTAAGTTTAATCAGTGCTTTTATCAACGCCAGTTATGCCGGCTATGAGGTGGATGCACAGCGCTGGCCGCTAACGAGCGGATTTATAAGCCGAGTAAAGTCTGATCCGGTGGTTGCCCCACTACTTGAAGCCGAAGCGGCCATGTTAGGGCTATCTTAAATACTTAAGAATACGGATTTAACAGTAGGGTAGATCTTGATCCACCTGCATCTGGTCAAGATACTGTTAATAACAGTGGTGGAACAATGTTCCACCCTACCAGAGTGTTTTGGCTTATAGTCGGGTCATTCGGGCCTATCCCCATGTACCTTATACGCAGCTACTTTATACGCAGGACTTATAGATGAATAACAATACCCGCCAAATAACTATGAAGGCCATCCCTAGCATGGCCTCCATGCTGTTTAAAGCGGCTACCAGCCGCAAGCCAAAACAACGTGAGCCACAATTTCTGCCGTTGAAAATCAACACTAAGGGCATCCAGGTGGACGCAAACAAACTGGAAAAATTTTGTCGTGTCTGTGATTTTGATCAAGGTGACACCCTGCCCCTAACCTACCCGCACATTATGGCTTTTGCCCTGCATTTGCAGCTGATGCTGGAGCCCGAGTTCCCCTTTAACCCTGTTGGCGTAGTCCACGTTCGCAACCGTATCCGCCAGCAGCGAGCCATTGGTGCTAATGAAACTTTGGATTTCTGCGTCTATTTCGGCAGTGCCGAGCAGGTCGAGAAAGGTTATGAGGCCAGTTTTATTACTGAAGTTCGCATCAACGGTGAACTGGTATGGGATGACCTCAGTGTGATGTTGATACGCAAAGGCGGCAGTGGTATTAAAAAAGAAAAATCACCTGCAACCGAAACCATTAGCTATAACGAATCTATCCAATGGCAACTTGCCAGTAACAAAGGCCGCCAGTACGCCGCCGCCGCAGGCGATTACAACCCTATCCACTTGTTTCCATGGACAGCAAAATTAATGGGCTTTAAACGCCATATCATGCACGGCATGTGGAGTAAAAGCAGAACCGTTGCTCACTTGCTACCCGCCGACTACCACGGCGCAGTCAGTATTGACGTTGCCTTTAAGCTACCGATATTTTTACCCTCCACTGTCACATTGATGGTAAATAGTCATGGCGATAAGCATCAATTTGAAATGAAAGATCATAAAGGCGAAAAGCCACACTTGGCCGGTGAGTTACAACTGGGCACCGGTATTACTAACTAGTGCCCATCCATAAATGGGTTATTTTTTAAAAAAAAGCCTCTCGCCATTTTCAGCATGCTCTTTTCGCATTGCATAATGTTAGCAGGGAGCACTGCTGTCAATTTTTGTTCGCTTTTCGCTCGGTTAAGCATTTTTTGGCCGTTTGAGGTCGCACCACAAGGCTGGTGAATAAAATTCTACTCTTTTATCCTGCCTGTAGTGCTTTATCCAGATTCCAGCCGAGCCATACGTACCAGGTTATAACTGATTACTGATGACCAAACAAAGGCCTTGAAGCCATCATGGCCTTTCCATGTCGCCTTGCCTGCACCAAACGCTCTTTTTAACTCCGAGATATTTCCCTCCACCCCTGCTCGGAAATTACGTAACCGCTCAAAGGTTTTTCTTTTTACGCCCATCTCGTGATATGAAAGGCCTACCCGTTTATGGAACACCACTCGATCAACTCCCAGTGCCCGGCCGTTTAAAACATTATCCTTACTGGCATAACCGCCGTCGGCAACAATTGACCTCGGTAAATAGCCGAAGGTATCCTGGCAGGAAAGCAGCACAGGTATAAATAATTCTTTGTCAGCTGGATTGCCGGCTTCAATCGAAAAATAGGTGATAAATCCACTCTTGTCACTGCACAAATTAACCTTATGACCATATTGCGTATCGCGAAATCCCTTCACGATAATGTCAGTGTGCGGTTCAAATAAACTGACGATTTTATCCGATGACGGTACCCGCTCTTTTTCGATAACACGACGCCTTGTTTGGTCTACAATCTTCAGTAATAAGTCTCTGTATTGGATAACATTATCAATCCATTGTTGCGTTAAATCCGAAGGCTCACCTTCCTCTTTTACTTGTAATAGCCCTCTTTCTACTTGTGTTAATACAATACCTACAAGTTTAAGCATGCCAGGATAAAGAGCTTCTTTTACAGCGTTTTTTGCATTAAAAATCTTAAAGGCCAATGACTTTGATGGCTTCCGTTGATCGGTAAACCTAATGTTTTTCCCGGTCATATCGCGACTCCTGTCTCTTATACACATCT
>DRHD01000272.1 GCA_011049795.1 Porticoccus sp. | reverse complement strand
GCGCTCAGGCGAGAGATGGAGATCGGAGATCAGTAGCGTTGGCATGTGGAGGCGTAGTAGCTGAGTCAGGTGCTGTGGGCCATGTAACGTTGGCCCACAGGTCTGATTGGGCTAGTTACTTATCGGAGTACGCATCGCTGACAGTAACGTTCTGGATTTCTACAGTATCAACAGGAACGTCCTGGTGGCCACCGCTATTACCCGTGGCAACGCCTTTAATTTTATTCACTACATCCATGCCATCAACTACTTTACCAAACACGGCATAGCCCCAACCTTGCGAGTTTTTGCCAGAGTGGTTCAGAAAGCCGTTGTCGCCAATATTGATAAAGAATTGAGAGCTGGCTGAATGTGGGTCGTTGGTACGAGCCATGGCTAGCGTGCCCATGTCATTGGTGAGGCCGTTGTCGGCTTCGTTTTCAATGGATGCACGGCCACTTTTTTCTGTCATTTCAGGGGTGAACCCGCCGCCCTGAACCATAAAGCCGTCGATAACACGGTGGAAAATGGTGTTGGTGTAGAAGTCGTCACGGCAGTATTGCAGGAAGTTGGTCGCAGAGATTGGCGCCTTGTCAAAATCCAGTTCAATGTTGATGTCGCCAAAATTGGTGTGCAGGGTGATCATGTGAGTGTAATCCTGTAGCTATCAAAGAAGTAAGGGGGGCTATGGTACGTTTTTCAGCCAGCAATTTGAACCGCTCTCGGTATTCAGGCTTATCTGCAGGGATTTCTATAAATTAGAATTTTTTCGTGAGTGTTCCAACAGTAGGCGCTTTAGGTGAGGAAGCACCACGCGGAGAACCGCAGTGTACATGGAGTACATGAGGAGAGCCTGCCCCGTGAGCGAAGCGAGTGTTTTGGGTAGAGCCTGCCCCGCGAGGAAATCGAGTGCTTTGGGTATTTGAGCATGGTACTGCCAAAAGTAGGCGCTCTGAAGCGACGCCACAATCGCGGAAAAAGCAATTTATGGGGGTGGCTATGGGTTGTGGGTGTCTTCAGGTCGGAGGTGAGGGGTGACCATTGGCGGATCAATCCGCGCTTGCCAACCTTGTACTACGCCACAGATTAGAATGAAGCCGATGCCCAGCCACAGCCACATATCGGGGTAAAAATGCCAGAATAGAATGTCTGCGATTAATGCCATTAGGATATAGCTGTATTCAAAGGGGGCGATAATCACCGGTTTGCCAATACGGAAGGCGGCGATGAGTAGCATAAAGCCAATGGATGCCGCCGCACCGGAGATTAAGGTGATGCCCAGCTGTGTGGCATCGGGTGTGATCCACTGATCTTGCTGCCAGATACTGCTTAGAATGAGTAACGGGATAAATTGGTAAAAATTCAGCGACCAGTCTGATTCGGTTTTGGAGAGATTTTTTGCCCATAAAATCATAATGGCGTAGGAAAAGGGCAGGCTCAACAGGGCCAGGTAGTACCAGTTAAGTTCATTGACCTCTGGCTTTAATACGAAGCAAACACCGATAAACCCGATGATGGTGGCAATCCATTGGATTCTGCTGGCGTGCTCCTTGAGTATCAGCGGTGATATGGCCGAGATAATAATCGGTGCGCCAGCCAGTGCCGTTGCCACTGTGCTGAGGGGAAATGATTTCACGGCAAGGTAATAGCCAATACTGACAACGGTAAAGAACAGACTGCGCAGTGCGTGCTGAAGGGGCTTGGTGACTTTTAGTAAGTGTAATCGCCCCGTGGCGGCCATAAAAATTAGCAATACCGAGAGGGAAGCTATGGTGCGAAGACAGATTAACTGGCCCATAGGAACACTCTGTAGCAAGAGCTTTAACAGTGAATCCCCCACCAGAAAAGAGAACAGGCTTACCTGCAAATAGAGTATGGCACGCACATTTGGCTGGTTTAGGCGTTGGGTCTGGGGTTGGGGAAGAGATTGGGTCATAAGCCGGTTTTTGTGTGTCTTGTATGTTGTATGGCGAGAGAATCAGGGGCGATGGATGGAAACTTGTTTATCTGGCGCATCAATAGTTTAGATGAACGGTTTATACCCAACAGCCTGAAGGCTATAATTCCGCTCCTTTTGTAACCCTGTTCCTTTTTATGGAGAAGCGCCCCAGTGGGGCCGGCAGTATGGCAGACGATAGCAAACCGCTCAATTTTATTCAGCAAACCATTAATAGCGATCTTGAAGCCGGGGTTGTAGACAAGGTTGTCACCCGTTTTCCCCCGGAGCCCAATGGCTATTTGCACATTGGTCATGCCAAATCTATTTGCCTGAATTTCGGATTAGCGAAACAGTACGGCGGCGATTGCCATTTGCGGTTTGACGACACGAACCCAGAGAAGGAAGAGGACGAATACGTTCAGGCCATTATTGAAGATGTGCAGTGGCTGGGTTTTCAGTGGAGTGGTGAAATTCGCTATGCCTCCGACTATTTCGGTCAGCTCTATAAGTGGGCGCAGCACCTAATACGTGAAGGGAAGGCTTACGTCTGCGAATTAAACGCGGAGCAGATGCGTGAATATCGCGGTACTCTGACAGAGCCGGGTAAAAACAGCCCATTCCGTGACCGCCCTGTCGAAGAGAGTTTGACGCTTCTTGAGTATATGAAAAACGGGGATGTTGATGAGGGGCTTATGACCCTTCGGGCCAAAATTGATATGGCCTCACCCAATATCAGCCTTCGCGATCCGGTGATGTATCGAATTAAGAAGGTGCCGCATCACCGTACTGGCGATGCCTGGAGTATTTATCCGGCCTACGATTTTGCCCATGGTCAGGAAGATGCCATTGAGGGTGTCACCCACTCGGTTTGTACGCTGGAGTTTGCTTCAAACCGCCCCCTGTATAACTGGTTCATTGAGAACCTGCCGGTGCCATCAATACCGCATCAGTATGAGTTTGGCCGGCTGAATCTTAACTACAGTGTCACCAGCAAGCGCAAGCTCAAGCAGTTGGTGGATGAGGGACATGTAGATGGCTGGAACGACCCGCGTATGCCGACGATTTCCGGGATGCGTCGTCGTGGTGTACCTGCCGTTTCTATTCGAAACTTCTGTGACAGCCTGGCTGTGTCAAAAACCGATGGCATGGTGGATATGTCTCAGCTTGAGCACTTTATTCGCGATGAGCTGAATACCAATGCACCCCGTGCCATGACGGTACTGCGACCATTAAAAGTGGTGATTACTAACCTGCCCGAAGATCACTTGGAGCAATTAATAGCACCCTCATATCCAACCCAGCACCCGAATCTGGATATGGGTGATCGGACCTTGCCGTTTACTCGTGAAATCTATATTGATCAGGGCGATTTCAAAGAAGAATACAGCAAGAAATTCAAGAAAAAGCTGACGCCGGGTAAACGTATTCGGTTGCGTAATGGCTATGTGATTGAAGCCGATGATTATGTGAAGAATGAGGTTGGCGAGGTGGTTCAAGTGAATGCCAGCTTGGTGCCAGATACGCTGGGTAAAGACCCGGCAGATGAGGTTAAACCCAAGGGCGTGGTTCACTGGGTGTCAGTCCAGCATTCAGTGGATTGTGATATTTATATGTACGACCGCTTATTCAGCGATCCTCTGCCCGATGCGGGCGACAAGAGCTTCCTTGATGGGATTAACCCAGAGTCTCTTCAGGTGTTAACGGGGTGTAAGGCGGAACTCAGCCTTGCCGATGCGACAGAAAGTACAACCTATCAATTTGAGCGGGAAGGGTACTTCTGTAAGGATGGCCAAAACAGTAGTCCGGACAAACTGGTATTCAATCAGACGATTGCTCTCAGATCAGCTTGGGCGGAAGCGGGCTCTTGATGCTTGCACAGCGATAACCCGAACAATTTTTTGTAATTAAGATACGACAACTATGACACTGCATATTTACAACACTCTGACTCGTCAAAAAGAAGTCTTCAAGCCTATAGAGCCAGGCAAAATCAGTATGTATGTCTGCGGTATCACCGTGTATGACTACTGCCATGTTGGTCATGCCCGCGTGTTGGTGGCATTTGATGTGATTACCCGCTTTTTGCGCTCTCAGGGTTGGGATGTTAACTATGTTCGAAACATCACTGATATTGACGACAAAATTCTCAACCGTGCGGACGAAAATGGTGAGCTTTATTCAGACTTAACTCAACGCATGATTGACGCCATGCATGAGGATGAGCAGGAACTGGGCGTTTTGCCACCCGATATTGAGCCGAGAGCCACCGCTCATATGGATGAAATTCTTGCTATGGTGCAAATTCTGGTGGATAACCACTATGCCTATGCGACAGATAACGGAGATGTTTATTACCGAGTCAGTCGTTTTCCTGAATACGGTAAATTAAGTAATCGCAATCCTGACGACCTGTTAGCGGGTGCCCGTGTTGCGGTGGCTGATATTAAGGAAGACCCTCGGGATTTTGCCCTGTGGAAAGGAGCTAAATCTGGTGAAGTGAGTTGGGAGTCCCCTTGGGGGCCGGGTCGTCCCGGCTGGCATATTGAGTGCTCTGCCATGTCTACCTGCTGTCTTGGTGACACTTTTGATATTCACGGTGGTGGACCTGACTTGCCGTTCCCTCACCACGAAAATGAAATAGCTCAAAGTGAAGCGGCGACAGGCAAAAAATATGTACATTACTGGATGCATGCCGGTGCTGTTCGGGTCGACGATGAAAAAATGTCCAAGTCACTGGGCAACTTTTTTACCATTCGTGAGGTGTTGAAAAAATACCACCCAGAAGTCGTGCGTTACTTCCTACTGTCCAGCCATTACCGCAGTCCTATCAGTTATTCTGAAGACAACCTGATGGAAGCCAAGGGCGGCCTGGAACGTTTCTATACGGCACTACGGCCCTTTGCCTCTGTATCTGCTGCATCGTTGGGCGATTTAAAAGGTAGCGAGTATTACCAGCGTTTTGTTGATTCTATGAACGATGACTTCAATAGTCGCGAAGCATTGGCGGTGATGTACGACCTTGTGCGTGAAATTAATACAGTGGCAAAGACTGATATTAAGCAGGCAGAAGAGTTGGTTGCTGAATTGAAGGCCATGGGTGCTGTGTTGGATATTCTGGGTACAGACCCAGAGGCTTTCATGCAGGGTAGTAGCCTGGTCGATAGTGCAAATAGCCTTGAGGCTGAACAAGTCGAGGCATTGATTGCCGATCGAGTTGCCGCGAAAAAATCCCGGGATTTTTCTCGTGCCGATGAAATCCGTGAGGAACTGTTATCTCAGGGGGTGGTGTTGGAGGATTCTCGTGATGGGACTACCTGGCGTAGGGAATAATCAGGTCTTACTGAGCTATTGTGCTGAATTATATCGAACCCGTTTTTCGTCCCCCCAGTGAAGCTCGGTCACTGATTCTTCAGGTGACCAATGGTTGCTCATGGAATAACTGTACATTCTGTGAAATGTACACTGCACCCCAAAAGAAATTCAGTGTAAAAAAAGCAGAACAAATAACTCAGGAGTTGCAACAGGTTGTGGCTTCTGGTGTTCCTGTGCGTCGGGTGTTTCTGGCTGATGGTGACGCCATGACTCTGTCATTTCGTCGGCTAAAAGAAGTCCTTTTATTAATCCGCCAATACTTGCCGGATGTGCAGCGCGTATCCTCTTACTGTCTGCCCCGTAACCTGAAAAACAAGTCAGTGGCCGAGTTGGCTGAACTGGAACAGTTAGGCCTGAAGCTGATGTATGTGGGCTGTGAATCTGGGGATGACCTTGTTTTGAAAAAAGTGTCGAAAGGGGAGAGCTATCAGTCCTCTTTAGTGGCATTGCAGAAGATTAAACAGGCAGGAATAAAAAGCTCGGTCATGATTCTCAATGGTCTGGGTGGGCAGCTTTATTCTGAGCAGCATGCGATAAATTCTGCTCTGTTGATGAATGAAACGCAGCCTGAATACCTTTCAACTCTGGTGGTGAGTTTCCCCACTGGTGTGACGCGTTTTCAAGAAGGTTTTGGTGGTGATTTTCAGCCGTTACAGCAGCTTGATCTGTTTAAGGAAATGGAAATATTGTTGAAGACGCTGACTTTGGAGAAAACGGTTTTCCGCAGTGATCATGCGTCTAATTATCTGGTGCTAAAAGGCACATTATCTCGGGATAAAGAGCGTCTTTTATCTCAGGTACATACCGCCATTCATGACCCCGATCGTATTCACTTGCGACAGGAATGGCAGCGCGGGTTATAAATCTAAGCCCGCTATTAAATGACAGGAAGTGTTAACGGCAGGGTTTTTGTGTCTACCCAATTTTCTGGCACCCCTAGTGTTTCCCCAATCTCTTTGACCACTTTTTCTGCGGTGGCACGATAACTAGTGAGTTTGCCACCATAGATGCCCAGATAATGGGGCTGCCTTGGCTGATCAGTAATTAGGCGTACTTCTCGACTGCGGTGATAGTGTTTCTGACGACCACTTGGTAGTACTCGCAATCCCGCCATTTCGCCACAAACGTTGCCATCATATTCAGGGAAGTGAGAGGCTAACACTTCAAGCAGATATTGGCGCTCCTGCTCGGTCGGTGAAGCATCTTCAGGATTGCCTTCAAATAGCGTTTCAGTTGTGCCCAAAAGGGTCTTGTCGTACCAAGGTAAAACAAAAACGGCACGTTTATCTGTGGGAGATTCAAGGTAGAAACACTGGTCGCTAATTTTCTTGTCGAGAATTAAGTGTGCACCCTGAACAAGGTCTACTTCAATTGATCTGGGAGGAGGCGAGATGGCATTGACAACGTGGTTTACCCAAGGGCCTCCCGCATTCACAAGGAAGCGGCATGAAACACTGTTTTCATCTTCGGTTTCGGTATTGTTTGTATCGATACTGTTTTTATCAATACAAGTTTTATCGGTGCTAGTTTTTTGGGGACTGGTTTTATAGCAAACCCGGTAGCCATCTTCAGTTTGTTCTGCATTGATAAATTCTGCCGGGCAGCATGTTTTGGCACCTAGTGATACTGCGGACTGAATAACAGCCGCTGTCAGTTTGGCGTCATCGGTTTGGGCATCATGATAACGGTAGACCTTTTGAAGATCTTTGGTTTCTAGCCCTGCCAGCTCACTCCATTGTGACTCAGGGACGACTTCAAATTTAGATTCTTCATGAAAACCTGACAGCATCCAATACAGGGTGAGGCCTGAGTGTATTTGCCATGAATGGTAGTTTGAGTGCTTATAGATAGGGAGGTAAAACCAGTTGGAATGCACCAGTTCCGGGGCATTCTTCAGCAGTAGGGCGCGTTCTTGCAGGCCTTCCTGTACCAGTGAAAGTTCACCGCCCTTTAAATAACGCAGGCCACCGTGAATGAGCTTGCTGGATTTACTGGAGGTGCCAGCCGCCCAGTCAGTTTTTTCCAGAATTAATGTGGAGTACCCCGCTGCTTGAGCCGCTTGAGCAACCCCCGCACCTTGAATGCCACCACCGATCACCACCACATCATAGGTAGTTTCGTTATTATTGTTCATGATTAGTAGTGCTCATGCTTGTTGCCTTTACTGCGACAAAAAAAGAGTCTATATCAGAGTGCTCTGTGGGCCAGATTTTGTATCATGCCACCAATATCAAAGGTTTCCACCATATCAGCACCTCGATCAAACCAAGCAATGGTTTGGTCTGGATCTTCGACCTCGTATATGACTACTGTGCTTTCAATGTGATCTAGCGTCACACCATCGGGAACCTTCGCTGTATCACAGAAGATAAATTCAGGTTGAATCTCGGCAATAAATGATTCTTCCAGATCATTCCATTGTTTTAGTACCAAGCCGAGACGAGGATAGCCCTGCTCCCAAGCATGGCGAATAAACTCGTCACTAAAGCTGATTAAAACACACTGGTTAGCAACGGATTTCGATCCTTTTGTGATAGTTTCAGTGACAATGTTGTAAGCCTGCTCAATGCCTTCGATGTGAATACCTGAGCGCTTGAGTTCAATAAAAGCAGTCACCTCTGGGTGAGCGGAGAGTAAATGTACCAGTGTTGTTAACGGGGTCACGGTCTCGTGATTAAACTGGTTTCCCAAACGCTCTGGTTCAGACGCCGGGAGGTGGGTGAGTTCTGATAGGTTGAGAAGGTGTACGGCATTATCCAACCCACTGATACGGTCCATCAGCGTGTCGTGATAAAGAACCGGTTGATGGTCGGCGCTGAATTGAATGTCGGTTTCAATAAAATGCGCACCAGCTTCAATAGCCTTGCTGATACCCAGCAGGGTATTTTCTGGGAAGCACTTTGGATAGCCCCTGTGAGCCACTAGTCGATCCGCCAGCATCTAACAAATCCTGTTCTCAGCCTACACTCTAATCCTAGTGTCTATTGGCCTTTGTGCCTAGTGACTTTTATCTCTCCCGTTGGGGGCGACAGTGAATGATCGCCCTAGGTTTTAGAACTTGGGTTTTAGCCCTCGGGTTTTAGAGCCCCAGATTTTAGAAAGTGTACTCAGGCCAGCTTTTTCTCACCCGCTTCTACAGATTGTAGAATTAGTGTGTTGATAGTCATTGGGCCCACGCCACCAGGAACCGGGGTGAGGGCAGCCACACGATCATGTAGTGGTGCTAGCTCGATGTCACCTATACCACCGGGGTGATAGCCTGCATCTACAACGACGGCCCCATCTTTGATCCAGTCGGCTTTGATGAATTCAGGTTTGCCCACTGCACCGACAACAATATCGGCACCCTTAATAATTTCAGGCAGGTTTTTGGTGCGAGAATGGCAAATGGTCACAGTAGCATTGGCATTAAGCATCATCATCGCCATTGGCTTACCGAGAATGGGGCTACGACCCACGACAACAGCGTGTTTACCCTCAAGAGGAATATCGTAAGCCGCTAACAGGCGCATGATGCCCTGTGGTGTGGCAGAGCCGTAGGCATCTTCTCCCATGGCCATACGGCCAAAGCCCAAGCAGGTGACACCGTCTACATCCTTGCCGAGAGCAATATTGTCAAAGCAATCACGTTCTTCAATTTGTCCGGGTACCGGATGCTGTAGGAGGATGCCCTGGCAGTTAGGGTTAGCGTTCAATTCATCGATTTTAGCCATCAGTTCTTCTGTGGTGGTTTCCTCAGACATTTCCACCGCAATTGATTCCATGCCAACACGTTTGCAGGCATTTTGTTTCATTCGCACATAGGTGGCTGAGGCTGGATCACCGCCTACTAAAATAGTGGCGAGCATTGGAGCTTGGCCAGCATTGCGCTCTTTTAGCTGCGCAACGCGCTCAGTCAATTCTGCTTCAGTCTGCTGGGCAATGGCTTTGCCATCGAGAATTAGTGCTGGCATGGGTTTGTAGACTCCGAGTCAATGTTGGGAAAGGCAGCATTTTCGCATTTCGCTTTGTTCCTGTGAAGGGAATCTGTCAATCCGATAGAACGCTTTTTGATTGACGAGGCCGACTGTCGTCAGTATCATGCGCACCTCTCGAAAAGAGGGTCTTTACGACATCGGGGATTAGCGCAGTCTGGTAGCGCGCCTGCTTTGGGAGCAGGATGTCGGGGGTTCGAATCCCTCATCCCCGACCACTCTTTTTTAGAGAAGCATTTTTTGTTTTTAGAAAAGCACTTTGTTGAGCGCCCGTAGCTCAGCTGGATAGAGCAACGGCCTTCTAAGCCGTGGGTCGCAGGTTCGAATCCTGCCGGGCGCGCCATCTAGCCAATCAGTGCAATCAATGGTGGCTGTAGCTCAGTTGGTAGAGCTCCGGATTGTGATTCCGGCGGTCGCGGGTTCAATCCCCGTCAGCCACCCCATTTTCCATAGTCTTCAAATTTGCTTCTAGTATTTCTACCTTTCAAGGAGATACTCGACGTGTCGTTATTCCCAACATCCTTTGTTCTTAGCTAGATATTTGTGGGAACTCACTGGCGTAAAGCTCAATCCATTCTTTTGCGGCCTGTTCACTGGTGAGAACTAGACCTTTTTCAGCTTTAAGTCTTTTACGATAGTTTTCGATCTGACAAAGTTGTTCAATCATCTTGACTTGAAATGCCACGGATTCTTCTTGAAAGGCGACACCAACCAAAAACATAGTGTTATCTTGTTTGCACCATTTAACAATGCCATTGACAACACATTTAGGAACACTAATGGGGATAGAAATGCGGATAGGTTCACCTATATTGATAGGGTGTTGACTTTCAAAACATAACCCTCCTTCTCCCGCATCTTTGGCCTGAGTCATTTTATTTAAGCTCCCCACACTAAACTCGAGGGGGATTGATGTTGGGTGACGAATAAATTGACGAGTATGAAAAGTCATTACTGAAGCCCCCATTAATGCGCTGGTTTTATTATATGCCTCTTGCTTGTAGATTAAGCAACCCTATTAATGGAACCCTAACTCATACATGTGGCATGGTTGCGCCCCGTTGTTTTGAGTAACAATTGGCCTGCGACTTCACCGGGTATAGAGCTGCCCTCTACTAATACGGGCAATGATGGAGTTAAAAAATAAGGTGTAAGGACGTTCGGTATTTCGCGGCTGTTTTCTTCTAGTGGTACTTTGATACCCCTTTTCAATCTTCAGTTTGTTACGGCGAGTACTGCTGATTCTGGTAGAGTAGCGCTAATTTCCCCTTAGATCAGGAATACCCTCTTGCCTCTGTTAAAAGCATTACCGTTACACAAACAGTTATTAAAAGCCCTTGAGAAACTGGACTTCACTGAAGCAACCGCAGTACAGGCACAGACGATACCGGCCACCATGGCGGGTAAGGATTTAATGGTGTCGGCACAGACGGGCAGTGGTAAAACGGCCGCCTTTCTATTGCCAATCTTACACCGCATGTTGACCCACGAAGCACCGAACAGTGGAACGCGTGTGTTGATTCTGTTGCCCACACGTGAACTGGCACTACAGACACAACAGCATTTTGAGCAGTTGGCCGCTTTTACCTACATTAAATCTGGCCTAATTATTGGTGGTGAAGCATTTAAACACCAGATAGCAACACTGCGTAAAAACCCCGAAGTATTGATCGCAACGCCGGGACGCTTGGTCGAACATATCGAAAAAGGCACCCCCGACTTTAAAGACTTGGAAGTGTTTGTGCTGGATGAAGCGGATCGCATGCTTGATATGGGTTTTGCTGTTGATATGTATACCATTGCTGAGAGTTGTAATAAGCAACGACAAAATTTGTTGTTCTCTGCAACGTTAAAACATAAAGAGCTTGGGCGTATAAGTGCGACCTTCAAAGATCCAGAATTTGTTGAAGTAGATTCACACCGGCAACAACATAGCCATATCACACAACAGCTGGTTTTGGCTGATGATATAAAACACAAAGAGAAATTGGTGGCTGCGCTGCTGGCTGAAGAACGAGCCGGTGAAGTGCAAATACGTAAAGTCTTTATTTTTTGTAATACCCGCATACAGTGTCAGCAGTTAAGTAATTTTTTACGCTATAAGAAATTCAAAGCAAATTGTATTCACGGTGAAATACCGCAGAGTGAGCGGAAACAAATAATGAATCAGTTCAGGCAGGGTGGGGTAGATGTATTAGTCGCTACCGATCTTGCCGCTCGTGGGCTGGATATCAATGATGTGGATCTGGTGATCAACTTTAACATTGCTCAGTCTGGCGATGATCATGTCCACCGCGTAGGTCGTACCGGGCGAGCAGGGCAGGAAGGCAAAGCCATTACGTTGATTGATGGCAACGAATGGAATCAGATGTCCAGTATTGAGCGTTATCTGAAAATTCGTTTTGAGCGTCGGGTTGTCGCTGATTTAAAAGCCAATTACAGCGGCCCAAAAAAGGTTAAAAAATCAGGCAAGGCTGCTGGCACTAAAAAGAAAAAAGTCGATCCAAAAAAATCTAAAACAGCAAACTCAAAATCCGCAAAGCTTAAGTCCGCGAAGTCTAAGTCCAAAAAGCCAGGGTCAACAAAGTCCAGGTCACCAAAGACCAGGTCACCAAAGAAAAGCACAATAAAGTCTGGGGGCGGTGATGGTTTTGATGTTCTTCGAAAGAAATAGCACAGCCTATCAAGCGATAAGCCGAGTATTGGAAGAGGCTAGGCCCTAAGTGAACGTTGAATGTATTTATATATGTCCAGAAGCTGGTAAGCCTCAGCAGTCTTGCCAGAAAATTGAACTGGTGGCCGGTAATGGAATTGTCGGGGATAGAAATTACGGGCTATCCAAGTGGCCAGGGCAAAATTTAACCCTGATTGAAATAGAAGAAGTAGAAAGTTTTATTTGTGAGCAAAATATAGAGCGTGATCTTTCTATTACTCGTCGAAATATCCTCACACGAGGTGTGCGATTAAATGAATTGGTTGGAAAAGAGTTCAACATTGGAGATGTAACATTAATAGGGGTCGAGCTGTGTGAACCATGCAGCAGTCTTGGTGCAGGCCTTGAAAGTTCTACCTTGTCGTCAAAGCTGGTCATAGAAAGATTTCTTCATCGCGGTGGGTTAAGAGTTGATGTGTTGACATCAGGTGTCATCGAGCTTGGTGCAAAAATAACTGGCTTGAATAATGAGTAGTTAAAAACGACCATTTCTGTTGGGTGATATGTTGGATAAAGATCAAATAATTAAATCGGTACGGCACTGGGTGGAAATTATAGTGGTGGGGCTGAACCTCTGTCCTTTTGCCAAACGCGAATTACTAAATAACCGGGTGCGTTTTTCTGTAACAGGGGCAGCCACAGAAGAACAGCTGTTGGTTGTGCTGCAAACCGAGTTAGAGTTGCTTAAGGGCGATGAATCGATTGAAACCACCGTGCTGATACACCCTGATGTCTTGCAGGAATTTTGTGATTACAACCAATTTCTGGACTATGTTGATGGCCTGTTGGTGGAGATGGCACTGGAAGGGGTTTATCAGGTGGCGAGCTTTCATCCAGATTATCAGTTTGGTGGTACTGAGCCTGATGATGCAGAGAATTATACTAACCGGTCGCCTTATCCTATGTTACACCTGATTCGAGAGGCGAGCCTGGAGCGGGCCATCGCTAACTACCCCGATGCGGATGAGATTCCCGAGCGAAATATAGCGCTGGTGAAAAGCCTGGGGAGAGAAAAGATGCAGACCTTATTGAAGGCATGTTTTCACGATACTAAAAAACAATGATATTAGACGACGAGCCTTTCAACGATAAACGCATCAACGTTACAGCTCTACCTGAAACTGAGGTGACCTGTAAAAGCTGTGATGCCTGCTGTTGTCGATTGGAGGTCTTACTCATTACCGATACAGGGGTGCCCGGTCGTTTTATAGAGACTGACCAGTGGGGTGGGCAGCGTATGGCACGGCTAGATGATGGTTGGTGTGCAGCCCTGGATCGAAATACCATGATGTGTACGATTTATGAGAACCGCCCACTGATTTGTCGTGAGTTTGAGATGGGCGAATATGAGTGTCTAGTAGAGCGTAAGGCTAATCTGTAAAGCTTGCGCGTTTTTTTTGAGCGGTTGTTATAACGCTTCGAGGGCAACTATCTTCAGTCTGTTTCACGGCGTCCAGTATTCATGCGGCGCTCCAATTTTCCAGTGGATCCATACGCTTCGGTGGCTATGATGGCTTGGGGGCGTCTTATGGAATGTCTGCGGCCTTTGTGGTGAATATATTTGCAACGACAGGCTGCTGACGTGCACGCTGGTAGAGGTATCGGTGGAGCGTCACCTGCCAGAAAATAGTCATTGGCCATTGATTGTATCGCCGGGCAAGCAGCTAGATCGAACTTAATATTTACAGCGTGGTAAAGGTTGTTTATATGCGGAGTTGATTCTCCAAAGGCCATTCTGTTTTTCAGCGCATTTTTTTTGCTCGTTTTACGGGCCGGCTTAAAAAAAGCAGGTAATTTAAAAGACAAGAATGCCACAAGAATAATTAGGATGATGGTTAGAGTCATGGTGATCCTCCGTATCATTTTTTATATTGTGAGCACAAAGACCTATAAAGGTTTTAATAGATTCTAGTAGAAATATTAAGAGAGAGGGGTGAGGGGGAGAGAAAATATTTTATGATTTAATCTGTCGCACGGCGCCCTCTTTTCACACGGCGATCCAGCTTTCCTGTGAATTCTAGTCTGGTTCGCAGACGAAATAAGGGGGAAGCCCCCTCTTTTCACAAAAAGAGGTTGGCTTAAATCAGTGTTTTTTCAGTGCCTTGGTAAATAATTCGCCCATGGTGCCCGTTTTTTGTTGTTCCCGGGCCGCCTTTTTTGGCACTTGTTTTCTTTCATGTTTCACTGCTGCTGAACGTTCTTTCCCCGTATTTTTACTGCCTGGTTCGTCATCCATTCGCATGGATAAGCCAATACGTTTTCGGGGTATATCCACTTCCATGACTTTTACCTGGACGATATCTCCGGCCTTGACGACTTCTCTGGGGTCTTTAATAAACCGATGGGTGAGCGCTGATATATGTACTAAGCCATCCTGGTGAACACCGACATCTACAAAGGCACCAAAGTTGGTGACATTGGTGATGGTGCCTTCCAGTATCATTCCTGGCTCAAGGTCTTTGAGTGTTTCAACGCCGTCCTTGAAGGTAGCTGTCTTGAATTCCGGGCGTGGGTCGCGGCCAGGTTTATCCAGCTCACGAAGAATATCGGTGATGGTGGGCAGACCAAACTTTGCATCCACATAATCACCGGGGTTGATGGCATGTAACAGGGCGCTATTACCAATCAATGATTCGATGGGTTTGCTAATGTTTTTAGCCATTTTGGCGACAACAGAATAGCTCTCCGGGTGTACTGCCGATGCATCCAGAGGATTATCACCATTGGCTATTCGTAAAAACCCGGCAGCTTGTTCAAAGGTTTTTTCTCCGAGTCGGGGGACTTTTTTTAGCTCTTTGCGGTGTTTAAAGGGGCCGTTCTCATCACGGAATGCCACGATATTATCGGCAATGGTCTGGTTGAGGCCCGCAACTCGATTTAATAGGGCGGGTGAGGCTGTATTAACTTCCACACCAATGGTATTGACGCAATCCTCTACCACGGCATTAAGCTTTCGTGAAAGCTCCACCTGGCTGACATCATGTTGATATTGGCCGACACCGATGGACTTTGGGTCAATTTTTACCAGCTCTGCGAGAGGGTCTTGTAATCGTCTGGCGATAGAAATAGCCCCGCGGATGGTGACATCCAAATCAGGAAATTCACGGGCGGCATATTCGGATGCAGAATAAATGGATGCCCCAGACTCGTTGACCACCACAGGCTGTGCCGATAATTGTGAGTTGTTCTTCAGTACATCTTTGACGAAGCGTTCAGTCTCTCTGCTAGCGGTACCATTCCCGATGGCAATGAGTGATGTTTTATGATCCAGGCATAGCTGTTTTAGTGTGGCTTCTGCTTCCTGAATTTTATGTTGTGATGCGGAGGGGAAGATCACGCCGTGATCCAGAACCTTACCCGTGCCGTCTACCACGGCTAACTTAACACCAGTACGTAAACCGGGGTCTAGGCCGATCGTTGCTTTTTGCCCGGCTGGCGCCGCAAGCAGCAGATCCTTGAGGTTGGTGGCGAACACGGTAATGGCTGCGATCTCGGCGCGATCGCGAAGTTCTGCGAGTAGGTCGGTTTCAATGTGAAGATGTAGCTTTATCTTCCAGGTCCAGCGTATTACCTCAGACAGCCATTTGTCGGCAGCACGCCCCTGGTTCTCGATATTGACGTGGCGGGCAATCATGGATTCACAGGGGTGACCTTCAATGGCATCGGTATCTATATCTACTTTAAGACTGAGAATACCTTCTCGTCGGCCTCGGAGCATAGCCAAGGCTCTGTGTGAGGGTGTCGTTTTTAAGGGTTCACTGTGTTCAAAATAGTCACGATATTTTGCCCCTTCCTGTTCCTTGCCTGAAATGAGTGTGGCGCTTAGTTTGGCTTCATTGGCCAGATACTGACGTAACCGTCCGACCAATTCAGCATCTTCGCTGAAGCGTTCCATCAGAATATATTTGGCACCATCGAGGGCGGCTTTTGTGTCGGTAATAATATTGGTAGCAGTATCGGCAATGCCTTGTTCACTATTAATGAAGGCATCTGCTTGTTGTTCGGGGTCGAGGTCGGGGTGGTTGAAGAGTGTATCAGCGAGAGGCTCTAGTCCCGCTTCAATGGCTATTTGTCCTTTGGTACGTCGCTTTTGTTTGTAGGGCAGGTATAAATCTTCGAGTCTGGTTTTGGTGTCAGCTGAGAGTATGGACTGCTTTAACTCCGGGGTGAGTTTTCCCTGTTCATCAATACTATTGAGAATGGTTTGACGGCGGTGATCCAACTCCTGCAAGTAGCTCAGCCGTTCTTCCAGTGTGCGAAGCTGGGTGTCGTCCAGCCCGCCGGTGACTTCCTTGCGGTAGCGGGAGATAAAGGGTACCGTCGCCCCTTCATTGAGTAGCTTGATGGCGGCGGCGACCTGTATAGGTTTGGCGTTGATTTCTGATGCTATCTGGTTCTGAATTTTATTCATGATGTCCGTTTACGTTGTCAGCAGTGCTGTGCGGAAATGCTTGGCTAAAGTGTTATGGCAGCAGGGCGCGATTATGGGTGATTCTTGACACTCAAAACAGACTTGTTACACGATATAAAATATGGCTGACTCAAAATCACTTACTTGCCCTCTGTGCAATGCCAATACTGTGGTTGAATATTGGTCGGACGCTAATGGCCTGGGTTCTAAGGGAAGGGGTTCTAAGGGAAGGGATTATTACCAATGTGAGCAGTGCCAATTGGTATTTGTGCCTCCGTGGCAGCACTTGTCTGCGGATGAGGAGAAAGCTCATTATGATTTGCATGAAAACAGCCCTGAGGATAACAATTACCGCCAGTTTCTGAGTCGACTTGCGGACCCACTGACGGCGCGTCTTCATAGCGGGGCAAAAGGGTTGGACTTTGGTTCAGGCCCGGGGCCTACGTTATCGTTCATGTTAGAAGAGACGGGGTTTACTACAGATATCTATGATGTTTTTATGCTGCGATAAATGCTCCACTACTTCAGTGGCCGTAATGAAATCATATTGACGATCTAGCACTGTCTCATCCGCAGCATAAAAAACATCATAGATATCTGTAGTAAACCCCGTCTC
>DRHD01000271.1 GCA_011049795.1 Porticoccus sp. | reverse complement strand
GTATTGTCCTGAGCCACATTCTGAACAATAACGTCTACTTCAATATTAGCCCGACCTACAGCACCCAATATCCTCGAAGCGATACCAGGAACATCAGGAATACCACGAATGGTAAGTTTGGCCTCATCACGGTTAAAGGCGATACCAGAAACAACCGGTTTTTCCATCTCGTCATCATCCTCAAGTGTAATCAATGTGCCGGGGCCATCTTTGAAACTGGATAGCACCCTTAGCGGAACCTTGTATTTACCTGCAAACTCAACGGCACGAATTTGCAACACCTTCGAGCCTTGGCTGGCCATTTCCAGCATTTCCTCAAAGGTAATCTTATCCAAACGACGAGCACCGGAGACCATCCGAGGGTCTGTGGTGTAAACGCCGTCTACATCAGTGTATATCTGACATTCATCCGCTTTTAATGCTGCGGCCAACGCTACTGCCGTTGTGTCAGAACCACCACGCCCCAGCGTGGTTATATTGCCCTGTTCATCAGCTCCCTGAAAACCGGCAACAACGACAATTCTACCCGCCGATAAATCTGCCTGCATCCGGTGAGCATCAATATCCTGAATACGAGCCTTTGAATGTGTGTCATCGGTGAGAATTCGAACCTGTCCACCGGTATAAGAGCGAGCATCGCAACCACGCTTTTGTAGCGCCATACTCAGCAACGCTATGGTTACCTGCTCTCCGGTCGAGACCAACACATCCATTTCCCGGGGGCTTGGCTCATCAACAATCTCACTCGCCAGTCCAATCAATCGATTGGTTTCGCCACTCATGGCAGAAACAACCACAACCACATCGTCACCACGGTGACGGAAACTGGCTACTTTTTCAGCAACGGCTTCGATTCGATCGATCGTCCCAACCGAGGTGCCACCATATTTTTGAACAATTAAACTCATGAACTCTCTAGACTCAAGTATATTATTACAACGTTATTTCCCGGCTTTCCAACCTGAAAACGACCTGTCGCCAACCTGATAAAAGTGGCTGGCAATTAAACACCAAATGACTTAAAAAGTTAAGAACAACAAGCCCACATTAAGGACAAAGTACCGCACAAGACGCCCTTCAACCATTAACTGCCAAGCTTTTTCTCAACCCATTCGAACACTGAATCAATAGCACCGGGTAATGCAGCAACATCTGTCCCTCCACCTTGGGCCATATCGGGACGACCGCCACCTTTCCCACCCAGTTGTGACGCTACAAATTGCATCAGCTCGCCGGCTTTTACTCGGTCAGTGGCATCACTGGTGACGCCAGCAACCAATGCAACCTTCTCATCACCTGGAGCGGCCAGTAACACCACCGCACTACCCAACTTGTTCTTTAATTGGTCTACCGTATCACGTAAAGCTTTGGGGTCTACACCGTCTAGGCTAGCCACCAGGACTTTAACCCCATGAATATCTCGTGCCTGTGCCGCCAAATCAGTTCCCGTTGAACTGGCCAACTTTCCTTTTAATTGAGCATTTTGCTTTTCAAGTTCTTTTGATTCGGCACAAAGCACAGCTACTTTCTGTGCCACATTAGCTCGGTTAGCTTTGAGAGCCCGACTAATGATATCCAACTGTTGCTCAAGGCCATCCAAATAGGCCAACGCTTGATCACCAGTAACCGCCTCAATTCTCCGAACACCCGCAGCAATACCTGTCTCGCTGGTGATTCGCATCAAACCAATATCGCCGGTTCGTGAGGCATGGGTGCCGCCACAGAGTTCTACAGAGAAGCCCTCACCCATCGTCAGTACACGAACCTCATCGCCATATTTCTCTCCGAACAGCGCCATGGCGCCTTTCTTCTGAGCAGACTCCATATCACAAAGGTCGGTTTCCACGAGTGAGTTACGGCGAATTTCTGCATTCACTCGCTGCTCAACTGCTTTTAACTGCTCTGGGGTTACGGCTTCTGAATGACTAAAATCAAAGCGCAGTCGTGTGCTATCAACCAATGAGCCTTTCTGTGTGACGTGATCACCCAAGATTTCTCTTAAAGCCGAATGTAGCAGGTGAGTTGCTGAGTGATTAAGGGCTGTGGCTAAACGAACCTCTGCTTTTACTTCAGTATCAAGCTGCTGACCAACACTGATTGAACCAGACCTCACTACACCGATATGTAAAAAGTGACTCCCCTGTTTCTGGCAGTCACGCACGTCAAATTCTGACTCTGCTGCACACAGGTATCCACTGTCACCAACCTGACCACCCGATTCAGCATAGAAAGATGTTTTATCTAACACCACCACCGCCTCATCACCATCAGATACGGTATCCACAACATCACCGTCCTTCATCAAAGCAACAACAGTTCCTGTACCACAAGTGCTCTCATAGCCCGTAAAGCCAGTCTTGCCTTCCAATTGAAGCTGTTGGGTGTAGTCCACCTTGAAAGACCCCGCTGCACGAGCTCGCTGGCGCTGGGCGTTCATGGCTTCTTCATAGCCGGGCATGTCCAGAGACAACCCCCGCTCCCGAGCAATATCGTTAGTCAGATCAACGGGGAAGCCATAAGTGTCGTATAGGGTAAAGACCACATCTCCAGGAATCACATCACCCTGTAATTTAGCCAAGACTGCATCAAGAACGGTTATCCCCTTATCCAGGGTTTTTTCAAATTGCTGCTCTTCCGCTAATAGCACTTTTTCAACTTGTGCCTGAGCTTTGGCCAGTTCTGGATAGGCTTCACCCATTTCGGCCACGAGAGCCGCCACTAGGGTGTGGAAAAATGCCTGGGTTTGACCCAGCTGGTTCCCGTGGCGGATAGCACGACGAATTATCCGTCGTAGTACATAGCCCCGGCCTTCATTGGACGGCAGTACGCCGTCCACAATCAAGAAGCTGCAAGAACGAATGTGGTCGGCAATAACACGCAGCGACTTGTTTTCGAGATAACAGTTCTCCAGGTCGCTGGTTCCCGTAGCCTTTGCGGCGGCTTTTAGCAGCGACTGGAACAGGTCAATTTCATAGTTGCTATGCACGCCCTGCATCACGGCCGCGATACGCTCGAGCCCCATACCCGTATCAATCGAAGGCTTCGGCAGTGGCTCCATCGTCCCATCAGCACTCCGCTCGTACTGCATAAACACCAGATTCCAGATCTCAATATAGCGATCGAGATCATCATTTTCACTACCGGGTGGACCACCGGGCACATCTTCACCATGATCATAGAAAATTTCTGAGCAAGGACCACAGGGGCCGGTATCACCCATTTGCCAAAAGTTATCTTCATCCAACCGGGAAAAACGCTCGGGACTGACACCCAACTCTTTCAACCAGATATCCGCTGCTTCCTTATCAGAAATATGGACCGTAACCCACAGGCGCTCTTCGGGAAGACCTAGTACTTCCGTGAGAAACTGCCATGCATACTTGATAGCATCTCGCTTGAAATAGTCACCAAAGCTGAAGTTCCCAAGCATTTCAAAGAAGGTATGGTGACGTGCGGTGTACCCCACATTTTCAAGATCATTATGCTTGCCTCCGGCCCGCACACAGCGTTGTGATGATGCAGCACGAGTATAATGACGCTTTTCACCACCCAGAAAGACATCCTTGAACTGGACCATGCCTGCATTGGTAAACAACAGGGTCGGATCATTCTCTGGCACCAGACTGCTACTCGCCACAACGGCGTGTTGCTGACGTTCAAAATAGGTCAGGAATGCATCACGTATTTCAGCACTTTTCATAAATAATCAACTTCCACGGCCTGCTCACAAGCCTCTTTATAAAATACCGTTATGGCTATCAAATGCCGTTCTAGTTAGTGGGTTATCAGAAGCCCAGACTATCTTCCGAGAATGTCTTGTTACCAAGAATGTGCAAGTGAAGATGGAATATTGTCTGGCCGACAGACTCACCATTATTAATCACTACCCGGAAAGCCTCATCGATACCGACTTGTTTGGCAATATCCCCTACAGTAAGCAGCAGGTGACCAAGCAATGCCTTATCCTCTGGCGACGCATCAACCAGACGAGGGATCGGCTTTCGCGGAATAACCAATAAGTGGGTAGGTGCTTTGGGGGCTATATCCCTAATAACGAAGCAGTGTTCGTCCTCATAGACAATATCGGCCGGGATCTCGCCATTGATGATTTTTGTAAACAGGGTTTCTTCTGGCATGGTCTGATTCTCCCCTAGTGATCGCGACCGAGTTTTTCATCCGCACTAAGCGGACGAGCCTCGCTTTCAAGCATCACAGGAATACCATCGCGAATCGGGTAGACCAAACCACTGGCACGACATATCAACTCATCTTTTTCTTTATCGTATTCCAGCGGCGCCTTACTCACCGGGCACACCAAAATACTTAGCAACTTCTTGTCAATCATCTCAACCCCGAATCAAGGAGATTCTAAAGGGGCAAGTTTAAGGGAAAGAAGGTGCTAAAACCACGTCTGGCGTGTTTGCTCGTCGTTTTAGTTGTGGGTTTTAGTGAGAGAGCCGGGAGAAGCTTGCACAGGAAAATGCTCCAACACCAATGCAGGGTCCAATCGCACATCAAACCAATTAATACGCCAGTCCAAATGGGGGCCTGTCGCTCTACCCGTTGAACCAACACGAGCAATCAAATCTCCTGCGTCTACACGTTGACCCGAGACCGCCAGCACCTCGCTGAGGTGAATAAACGTAGAACTGATGCCATGGCCATGCTCTAGAATCAAAGTACCCCCAGAGTAAAACATATCATCGTGAACTAACCTCACCACACCCGGCGCAGGGGCAAAGACATCCGATCCCTTGGGAGCAGCAATATCCAGGCCGTAATGTGGCCTGCCCGGCTTGCCATTATAAACTCTGCGGCTACCGTAAACACCGGTTATAGGCCCCTCTAATGGCCTGACAAAGCCTGACAAAAAATCCTGACTACGGTTGTCTTCAGCTCTCGCTTTTTTAACCAGTGTTGCCTCCCGAAGAATACGTTCAAGCACTTCCGGCGACGGAGGAGAAACTGTTTTTTGAGGAACACCATCCACACGCTGCTCCTGATATTCGCGCTGATCAATAGCCAACAGGTGAGTCTCCACCTCGCCATCACCATGACGGGTTGTCAGCTCAATTTCACTGGGGGTATTACGCCCAAGGCCAAAAACAAACAGGCCATCCTCTCCAACGCTGATCTGACGCTTCATCAACGCCACTTCCGTACCAGGGGGTACCCGCCCCATCAACAGGGAACCCTGAGTCAGAGCACCTGTGAGCTCGAGCGCAATAGCTCCTTGGCCACCCAGCGAACCCATCAGCAAAACGGTCAAGGCCATTAGATAACGATTCAAAACTTCTCCCGCGCGTATTAGCGTTAGTCTTACTCTTCTTCTGTATATATAGACGGCTCTTACTCCAGATAAGGCTTTAAAGATTCCACCTGACAATGAGTGCCTGTTTCCATCACCCTCACCGAATGAGTCCGCGCACAAAACTGATTATTACGAGCAGTGTATACAAAGCCGTAGTGCTTGATACCTCTACAGCGACCCATAAATCGCATCGCTACTTTTTTACCATCCACCAATTCAAGTATGGCAGTGTTGGCATCCAATACTTTGATGTCAAGAATGCGGCTATTACTGATGCAGCCATTGTAAATCCCCCAATCGCTCAGATCGATGTCTGCTGTCGGTAATTCTGATGCTATAACTTCAGGCATATTCTCATCTGCAAATACAGATACCTGCGACACACTCAACGCCAACACAGCTATGATCCAAATGCTCAGGGGCTTCAACAACATCTCTCCGGTTAACTTGTGCCACTTTAGATAACCGATTCGCCTATCTGTTCCTTACTCGCTTCAAATATTTTTGGTCGCGCTATGATAAAGTCAAACTCTTGTTAAAAACCCACTAGCGCCAACCAATCCAAAGCAACACATGCATACCAATCTACCCGCCTTTGAACCACCCAAAGCCCTACGCAACTGCCACTTGCAAAGTATATTAGGCAACAGCGGCCCTCGATCGTGGTTGGTTAATAACCGCTGTGAGCCCATGCTGGCACGTACCCAACTCCTACTCCTAAATGGCGGAAAAGGGACGAAGTTGCTGGCGGCGTTTAATCGATCAACTCGAAAAAATGAAAAGCTCGTGGTGCTACTACACGGATGGGAGGGCAGCAGTGAGTCAACCTATATTCTCTCGGCCGCATACCGGCTTTTGCAGCATGGCTTCAATGTGCTGCGGGTTAACCTCCGTGATCATGGCAACAGTCACCACCTGAACTACGCTCTTTTCAACTCGACACTCACCCATGAAGTGACCGGGGCCATCCTCGACTTTCAACGTGCCGAGCCCCACCAAAATAACTATCTTGCAGGCTTTTCTCTTGGTGGCAGCTTTACCTTAAGAATGGCAGCAGATTCAGGTGGCGAATTATCGTTGAATAGCGCCGTTTCAATTTGCCCACCGGTGGACCCGGCCCACGCCATGGATAAGCTGATGAGTGGTGGCATTTATCATGATCACTTCTTCCAGAAATGGCGGCGCTCATTACAATACAAACTTAACTACTATCCAGAATTAGGCTATCAGGATGCATTACCACAATGTGATTCGCTGCGAATGCTCAATGATTTTTTTGTGCCCAACTTCACGCCCTACGACACACCAGAAAACTATTTTGCTGCCTACGCGATTACAGGAGATCGTTTGAGTCAATTGGTTGTACCGGCCTACCTGATTACCAGCAACGATGACCCCATCGCTCCCGTCACTGATATTGAACTAATTCACAGGCCCCCAGCCCTAAAAGTTGAAATCACAGAATTTGGGGGCCACTGTAGCTTTATTGAAAACTATCGTCTTGAGAGCTGGGCTGATACCCGCCTAGTTCAAATTTTTAATCATCATTAAAACAGGCTGAAATCTGATCGGTATTGAACCCACGGTATTGGAGAAATTTGCTGCGTTTGGCGCGCTCACTAAAGTCATTACAAGGTTTACCTCCATACTTTTTGGCCATCACCTCACCTGCTAAAATAGTCCAATCTGCGCCACTTTCGGCCACCGCGCGTTCTGCAAGAGGTTGATCTAGGCCTCTTTGTTGCAACTCCATGCTAATACGATGTGGACCCTGCCCCTTTCGTACTCGATAGGACACAAATGCTTCAGCAAACCGCTCATCCGATTGAAGGTTGTCCTGCTGCAACCCAACAAGCACTTGGTCCAAAAGATCCACGTGCTCAGGAAACCTATCGGCCAGCTTTCGGTGCAATTCAAGATGGGAATGCTCTCTGCGAGCCAGAAGATCCATGGCCCGCAGTCTGATGATGGGCAGTGGATCCCGTGTATCGGTATCGGTATCGGTATCGGTATCGGTATCGGTATCGGTATCGGCCTCAGTATCAGTCATGCGTTCGCAGATCACTTATTTTATGGAGCGCTTATTTTGGAGCATATAGTCATAGAGCAGGTAGCCAGGGGCCATTTTTTTCTAAAAATCACTGCTCTTTGATGGTCGTACCAGCCAACTCATCAACGGGCTTCGGCTTATCTACAATCCCCAGCCATTCACCCAACTTAGTAAAGATCGCTTTCAGTAATCGCCACAGTTTGGGGAGCAACCAGATGACCAGTAATAAAAATGCGACCATTAGCCCAACGAACAACCAGGGATGATTGAACATTGCCCACATGCCGACGAGTACTAATACATCTTCAGAAATTGAAGCAACCCAGTTACTAAAGGGCTCCGGTGAGGTATTGATAAGAGCACGAGTAGAGAACTTGGTCAGATGGCTAGCACCAGCCATAGTGCCACCCATCAACCCCGCGGCGATTTCCAATGCTGGAGTAACGTCACCCACGGCACCTACAGCCAGCATGGCCCCTGCGGGTATCCGAATAAATGTATGTAATATGTCCCAGCCGGTATCAACTCCCGGCACCTTGTCCGCAATAAATTCAACAAAGTACATGACTCCGGCAGCCATAATTACCATAGGGTTCTGCACGACAGCCAGTTCCGGTGGCAAATCGATGTTGCCTGTCGAACCGGCAAGTCCCAACACCAGCACTACAGCATACAAATTGATGCCACTTGCCCAACCCACGCCCATAGTCAGGGCAATAATACTTATAAGCTCTTGATAATTATCCATAATATATGCCTTTAGGCTAAAACCTGAGAACCACTTACTACAAATCTGTATACCGTCTCGTTAGACACGTACTTTCGGCCTAAGTGTCTATATATCAGTGCCCATATCTTCCTTTTATCCTAATAAGAAGACAAGACCCGAACTAATGGCTTTTGAAGGGTAAAATCATCAACTTAAGCAGATTCATATCCTTACTGTGCTCTAACCCTATTTCCATATCAGCAGTACGTTTGTTCTTTGACTGACTTCGAAACAACCGGTCCCAAAAACTAAACAAAACCCCGTAATTGCTATCGGTATCCTGTTGCACTGCATGGTGGTGCATCCAATGAATAGACGGGGTAATGATCAGTTTTGAGAGCGGCTGCTCCAGCCTTGTGGGAAGGCGTACATTGGAATGATGAAATCCTGCATTCATCAATACCAAGGTTTCAAAAATAATGACTGATAATAAGGGGATTCCCAAGCAGACAATCACTACAGCTCGTATCAATGCAGACAAAATTACTTCACCAAAATGGAATCGAACAGAGGATGTTACATCGAGCCAATGGTCTAAATGATGCACCCGGTGAAAACGCCACAGCAAAGGGATACGATGATTAGCCCTATGCCACCAGTAAATCCATAAATCCAGAACCAGTAAGTCAAGTAACAGACCTCTCCAACTCCCAATCCAAGTCCCCTGCCAATCACTGCGCCAACTCACACCATAATTTATGGCATAGAGCGTCACTGGTAAGATGATCAACGGTGAGAGAAGGCTATTACAAAACCACAATAGCAAGTTGGTCATGATCCGCTGAGCTGTGACAATTTTCTCAGGCACGGCGACAGCCGGTGCATAGCGTTCAGCAATGAACAACACCAAAAGAAACAGAGCGACTATCAAGCTTTTGTAGGTAACCAGCTCTGCCATCTATTAACCACCAACATTCACATTAACGTTCATATCTACCCTTTCCAAGCTCGCTCAAACTCTGACAAGTATTACTATCATATTAATAATAAGCGGCCCTGATAAATACCGTGTTTACCCGGCGCATAAAAAAGCCGCACTTGTAGGAGTGCGGCTTTTTATCAAAACACGTTGAAGGTCAATAAATTATTCAGACCTCAGCCTCTTCCTTTTGAACCGGAGTTTCTTCAGCGGCCCCCTTCTTTTGGGGCTCCGGCATTAATTCGGCGCGAATTTTTTGTTCAATCTCATCGGCAACCGCTGGGTTTTCGCGCAAATATTCGCAGGCATTCGCCTTGCCCTGGCCTATTTTATTACCCTTGTAGGCATACCAGGCACCTGACTTATCTACCAGTCCACATTTCACACCAAGATCCACAACCTCGCCCAAGCGGTTAATACCATGACCATAAAGAATTTGAAATTCACACTGCTTAAAGGGTGGAGATACTTTGTTCTTCACCACCTTCACTCGTGTTTCATTACCTACCACTTCGTCGCCTTCTTTCACCGCACCGATACGACGAATATCCAAGCGGACAGATGAATAGAATTTTAACGCGTTACCGCCAGTGGTAGTTTCCGGGTTACCGAACATCACACCGATCTTCATACGAATCTGATTAATAAAGATCACCAAACAATTAGCATGTTTGATATTGCCCGTTAACTTACGCAGTGCCTGAGACATCAATCGAGCCTGCAAGCCCACGTGATGATCTCCCATTTCACCTTCTATCTCAGCCCGTGGCGTCAGTGCTGCCACCGAGTCGATCACCAGCACATCAATGGTTCCGGAACGTACCAACATATCAGTGACTTCCAGCGCCTGCTCACCCGTATCAGGCTGAGACATCAATAGGTCGTCTACATTCACACCCAGTTTTTCTGCATAGATGGGATCCAGTGCATGCTCAGCATCGATAAAAGCACAGGTACCACCGGCCTTTTGTGCTTCAGCAATCACCTGAAGTGTCAGTGTCGTTTTACCGGAAGACTCTGGCCCGTAGATTTCAACAACCCGACCTTTCGGCAAACCACCTATGCCCAAAGCGACATCCAGCCCCAACGAGCCCGTAGAGATACACGGCATTGCCACCCGCTCTCGATCACCCATACGCATGACCGTTCCTTTACCGAACTGACGCTCGATTTGTTCTAGCGCTGCCTTAAGGGCTTTTTCTTTATTCGGATCCATTGTTGATGCCTCTATTCTTTGTGGTGATAGTTCTTTGCGGTAGTTGTACTTAATACTTGAATTGCTCGTAGCTTACCCCAATTCTTTTATACTGTATAGCCATACAGTATGCTAATTTTTAAGCACCTCAATCAGCCCTATCAGCGCCTGTTCAACTGCAGCCTGCCGTACCGCTGCTCTATCTCCCTTAAACTGAACGCAAAGAGTAGTCACAACGCTATTCTTCATCGCCCAGGCAAACCACACCATACCAACGGGCTTATCTTCTGTACCGCCATCTGGTCCAGCCACCCCACTCACCGCCACAGCAATATCGGCACCGGTAGCCATTAATGCACCCTCTGCCATTTGTCTCACCACAGCCCCACTGACGGCACCCTCAGATACTAGGGTTTCTGGAGATACACGTAACAATTGCCGCTTAAAATCGTTTGCATAGGTGACAAATCCTGCATGAAACCACTGGGAGCTTCCGGCAATATCGGTGATAGCGCTGGCTATGCCACCCCCGGTGCAAGACTCAGCACAGGTCACGGTGAACTGCCTGGAAAGCAGTAACTCTCCAAGCTGGGTAGAAAGGTCTTTGATATGGCTATTCATTTTGAATAACTTAAGACAGCCGTGCCATTACTTCAAGAGTATTTTTAGTTCGAACGGCACCAGAACGATCACCGGTCTAATCAAAGGTAATAGTAACCAACGTCTCGTAGTGATACGTCCCAGGGAACAAATCAATCAAACTGACCTGTTCAATGACATATTTACCTGACAGCTGTTGAAGATCTCTTACCATCGTAGCCGCATTACAGCTCACATAGATTAACTTTTTGGGTTTCAATGCGTTAACCCAAAGTGCTAAATCAGCAAACCCTTTTCGAGGAGGGTCAACCAATATCACATCGAATTGCTTATGCTCACAACGCCGTTTGAAAGCTCGCAACGATGTTTCAGCAAATAAATCCAAATGGATAAAGCTCAAAGACTCTTGCTTAACACGCTCTGGTGCATAATCCACCATCACCCGCTCAATGGCATCATTACCTTCAACAATCGGGTCCGACAAGCTGCCCTCACCTGAGAACAAGTCCAGCAAGGTACCAACTTCATCATCTTTCAGTGTCTTCAGCACAGCCTCTCTGAGCACCCTGTTCATGGCCTCATTCACCTGACTAAATCCACCGTGGGCATAGGGCTTATCCCACTCAACACCAACGCCCTCTTCCGTTAGATACAACTCACAGTGGCCATTTCCCTCGTGATCCTCAGTCCAGCTTTTATCGTTATATAGTTCATCAAATGCTGTTCTCAGGCGCTCATCAATCACCAGACATTCAGGAATTTCTAGAATATTATTGGTCACCCCATCGATCATGCCAATGTACTTATGCCGGTAGTGCAACTGAATACGGTTGCGGTAACCAAGACGCTGCTCAGTAGGTACTACCTCGACCTCAGGAACAGGGGCAGAGAGTCGCTTCAAATGGTTATCTAACGCCTGTTCTTTATACAGTAACTCACTTTGATAATCCGTATGTAGGTAGTGACACCCCGGACAATTCTCAAAATGCACACACGCCGGCTCTTCACGGTTATCGGCGGTAATGTCTAATGACTTCATACGGGCAAACATAACGCCTTTGCTGGCCTTGGTTAAGGTCGCAACACCCGTTTCACCCGGTAATGTTTTGGGGATAAAACAGGGTTTGTTATCAATTTTAGCGACGCCCTGCCCTAGGGAATCCATATTTTCGATAGCAAACTCCAGAGAGCGCTCAACGAATTTCTTCTTGGGTTTTGTATGACGTCGTCTTTGTTTCAAGGTGATACCTTTCTCAAGTATGGCAAGGGCCGCTTTTCAGCGGCGGCCATATTAACACTATGAACAGTGATGAGAGGGAGAATCTATGAGAGTAATAGGGGGAGTAGTCAACAAATAATCGTTACGGCCCCGTTCATTCGCATTACCTTTAATTTCACCACTGAAACAGCCTTTCTTCCACATTATCGACACCCCTCCAACTAATGGATACTATGCACCGCCATATCAAGAGCTAGACAGTCGACAACTCAAGGAACCCGGTTGATGAACAAACCCGAGCAACAGGAATTTGCTGTTAGTCTGATGGAACATCTGGTGACAGCTACATTCGTGCTAGACAAGGATGGCAGAGTCACTATCTGGAATCGCGCCTGTGAAATACTGACAGGGATTCCCGCCAATGAAGTCATCGGCACCCAAGATCACTGGAAAGCATTTTATTCAAAACAAAGAATATGTTTGTCCGATGTTATCGTTCAAGGCCGAACCCATGAACTGAACAAGCTTTATGCCGCTCACGCCCAACCTTCTATGCATGGCAATGGTTACAAAGCTGAAAACTGGTGCTTCATGCCCCGCACGGGGAACCGACTCTATCTAACGGCCGACGCAGGCCCCGTCTACGATGAGCACGGCACATTGATCGCTGTTGTACAAACGATTCGCGACAATACAGATTATAAAAATACTCAAGCAGCCCTCGAAGAACTGGCGGTCACCGATGAGCTGACAGGCCTTCACAACCGACGTTTTTTTAACGAACATCTAAACAAGGAATGGACCCGAGGCATTCGCAATCAGCAACCCCTCTCATTAATCCTTTTAGATATCGATTACTTTAAACAATACAATGACACATACGGCCATACGGCAGGAGATGAATGCTTACAGTCCGTAGCTAGTGTTTTACAACGCAGCTTATTGCGTAGTAGTGATATGGCCACCCGATATGGCGGCGAAGAATTTTGCCTTTTGCTGCCAAATACACCACTTGACGGTGCCTTTAACATTGCAGAACGTATTCGATCAAACGTCACTAGGCTGAAAATCCCCCATAAAACCAGCACCGTATCTAACACTGTCACCTTGAGCGATGGTATCGTCAGCCTTATACCATCATCGCAAGATAACCCCTCACGGCTTGTCACCCTGGCAGATAAAGCGTTGTATGAAGCAAAAGCTCTTGGGCGAAACCAGAGTGTCCAAGGGTTATAGGGGTCGGATTATAGAGGTTGGGTTATTCAGGGTCGGAGTCAACTAAGCGTTATTCTCATTTTCAATTACAGCCCCCCCTTAAAGCTTCTTTGAAAAAATACTTTAATGAAAATAATGCGTAATTATCGTCCCCAAGTGTTCTCTGGAGATATCATTCTCCTCACCGCTGTATGTTTTATACAGTTGCTCCGCGATTCGGGTAAATACATCCAATAAATCAGGGTCGAAATGACTCCCCCGTGAATCCTCGAGAATCAACAACGTTTTATCAAAGGAAAATGGCTCTTTATAAGGTCGCTTAGACGTCAACGCATCAAACACATCAGCAATAGCAAAGATACGAGCAAGGATAGGTATTGCTTCCCCTGCAAGCCCACCGGGATAACCAGAACCATCAAACTTCTCATGATGCCCGCCAACAACAGGCTGGCCATCTGACAGCCATTTCGCCCGCGAGGTGATATCGATACCGTGATTTACATGGGTTTTCATAATTTCGAATTCCTGCTCATCAAGCTTGCCAGGCTTGAGCAATATGTCATCTCGTATTCCCACTTTACCCACATCATGAAGGAGAGCTCCTTTGATCAGGCTTTGAATCTGATTATCTGAAAGGCCGACCTCTTCGGCCAGACGAACGGAGTAAATTGAGACACGATAATTATGTGCATCAGTATCACTATCACGTTTTGCAATAGTGCCACCCAACACCAACATAGTCTCCAGGTTCGCTTGCAGGAGTTCTCCTGAATACTTGACCAACTGAGTAAGCAACCCTCTGATAATAGGATAAATAGTCAACGCTGTAGCAAGCACAATAGCGATCACATAAAAAACTGTACGTAGCATGTTGCGCTTCAACTTTGCAGCCGCTGAAGGGGACAGAGAGAAGACAACTTCTGCATGGGCCACCATCTCTTTATTCGAGTTCAAAAGAGGAACAGCCACACCCACATAAGGGGCCCCCTCCAACCTCACTGTAGTACGAAAGCCGTCAGGGTCAGGAGGCAAGTGTTGGCCTGCATCCATGGCAGATCCCACTAATTCCAGTCTCGGGTAGGAGGCATCGGAAAGACCGGCAATCTCCTGACTATTCTCATCGTAAATTCGGGCAACTACAGCCTTTCCATGAACATAGAGAGAGGCGCCGCCATCGCTGGCAAAGCTTTCAAGCTTAGCCTGGACCTTCTCAGGATCAAGATCGCCTGGTGCATCAAGGAGGGGTAACAATTGGCCATTGAACATATGAATCCGCATTCGCACCAGATCACCCAGAGCATTTTCCAGCCGGTCTTGTTGGGTCTTTATCGCAATAACAGCAAAAATGGCAGCAATCACAACGGTGGCTAACAAGATCCGAAGTATCAGCGTACGACGAATGTTTGAATGATTTGAATTTTTCGTCAAAAGTATCACCTGCTTCAGAGAAAGAGGGCACTTTAATTTTTCTGTCCAGCCATCTCTAACAATTAATAGCTTTGTTATACCTTTAAAGCAAGCCAGAAAAAATTTGTACGGGGTCTGTCACGGCGCCGACACTGACTCTGGTTTACATAAAGAGGTCGTTATAAATATCTCATAAGTAACCTCCCACATAGCGACACAACTGTTTTTTCATCTCAATGAATCACGTAGAATCCATGATCCTCTCACACACAAGCCACCATTGATTATGACCGCAGCGGAAACCTCTTTGGAGCATCACACCCCAATGATGCAGCAGTACTTGCGTATTAAGGCAGAGCACCCCAATGAATTGGTGTTCTATCGCATGGGTGATTTCTATGAGTTGTTTTACGACGATGCCAAGAAGGCCTCCCAGCTGATGGATGTGACACTTACCGCACGGGGTAAGTCTGGCGGAAACCCTATCCCGATGGCAGGAATTCCCTATCATGCGGCTGAGGGCTATCTGGCCAAGCTGGTCAAGCATGGAGAGTCTGTCGCTATTTGCGAACAGATCGGTGACCCAGCCACCAGCAAAGGGCCTGTGGAACGTCAGGTAGTTAGGGTGGTGACACCAGGTACGATCAGTGATGAAGCCCTGCTAGATGAAAGACGGGATAACCTGCTCGCTGCGGTGGCTCACCACAAAGATCAATTTGGTATTGCCACGCTGGATATCGCTAGTGGCCGATTCTTAGTACTGGAAGTTTCTGATGTTGAAGGTTTACAGAGTGAACTTCAGCGGCTAAACCCCGCTGAGTTATTGGTGGATGAGGGCTTTCCCTACCCGGAACTTCTGCAACAACGTAAAGGCGTCCGCCAACGTCAACCCTGGGAGTTCGAACAGGACACTGCACGCCGACAACTGACCGACCAATTCGGCACCAAAGACCTGATGGGATTTGGCTGTGATCATTTACCACTGGCACTCGCTGCTGCTGGCTGCCTATTGCAATATGCACGCGAAACCCAACGCACTGCCCTTCCCCATATTCGCACCATCAGCCATGAAAACCGTGATGACAGCGTCATTCTGGATGCGGCCACTCGGCGCAATCTGGAATTGGACACCAATCTTAATGGCGGTACTGAAAATACACTGTTGTCCGTGTTGGATAACACCTCAACGGCTATGGGTGGTCGGCTATTGTGCCGCTGGATCAATCGGCCACTACGCAACCTCCCTGTATTACAGGAACGACAGCACGCTCTGGCAGAACTGCGTCAGGACTACTGCTATGAAGCTTTAGTAGAACAACTAAAAAATATCGGTGATATGGAGCGTATTTTGGGCCGGGTGGCACTGCGCTCAGCGCGTCCCAGAGACTTGACCCGGCTGAATCAATCCCTCGCCACATTACCCGCTATTCAATCTGCTCTATCTACCTCAGAGTCCGAACGCTTGCAGCAGCTCTTGGTTCAAGCCTCGGAATTCCCGGAAACCGTTGATCTATTAACTCGCGCAGTGATCGACAACCCACCGGTGGTTATTCGTGATGGTGGTGTGATTGCTGAAGGATATGACAGAGAACTGGATGAGCTACGTAATATCAGCGTCAATGCCGGGCAGTATTTGATTGATCTGGAAACACGAGAAAAAGAACGCACCGGGATTGCCACGCTCAAAGTTGGCTATAACCGAGTTCATGGCTATTACATCGAAATTTCACGCGCCCAGTCTGACCAAGCCCCGGCAGACTATATACGTCGCCAAACCCTGAAAAATGCTGAACGGTTTATCACCCCGGAACTAAAAGAATTTGAAGACAAAGCCCTGAGTGCCAAAAGCCGTGCCCTGACGCGAGAGAAAGCCCTCTATCAAGCCTTGGTCGAAACCCTTAATGAACAGCTGCTACCCTTGCAAGACTGCGCTGGGGCTATCTCTGAACTGGATGTGCTGGTAAACCTGGCAGAACGGGCCGACACCCTAAACCTGACTGCCCCCACACTTATTGAGCAACCGGGTATGAATGTCATCGGTGGGCGCCACCCAGTCGTAGAACAGGTTCTGGACAGCCCCTTTGTGGCCAACGACCTAACATTGAACGATCAGCGCCGAATGCTAGTGATAACCGGCCCTAACATGGGTGGTAAATCCACCTATATGCGGCAAGCCGCCCTCATTGTATTACTGGCTCATATTGGCAGTTGCGTACCCGCACAAAGTGCCAGTATGGGGCTGGTAGATCGTATCTTTACCCGCATTGGCTCATCCGATGATCTGGCCGGTGGCCGTTCTACCTTTATGGTGGAAATGACCGAAACTGCCAATATTCTTCACAATGCCACAGAGCGAAGTCTGGTATTAATGGATGAAGTGGGCCGTGGTACCAGCACCTTTGATGGCTTGTCACTGGCTTGGGCTTGTGCCGTGCAGCTGGCCGAGAAAGTAAAGGCGTTCACACTGTTTGCCACGCACTATTTTGAATTGACCAGCCTGCCGGACAAAACCGCTGGCGTCGCCAATGTTCACCTGGATGCCACGGAATACAATGATGACCTTGTATTCCTGCACTCAATTCAGGAGGGGCCCGCCAGCCAAAGCTATGGTATTCAAGTGGCTAAACTGGCCGGGATACCACCAGAAGTCATTACTCTGGCACGCCAGGAACTAGCTAGCCTTGAAGCAGGGGCGCATCCCACGGTCAAGCCCAATACTACCAAGGCATCACAGCCTATCCAAAGTGAGCTATTTTCTGACCCCATTGCCTCTGCGCTACTCGACGCAGTATCAGCTGTGAATCCAGATGAATTAAGCCCCCGAGAAGCGCTAGAAAAGCTCTACGTGCTGAAACAAATTAGTGATAAAACTTGATTGAGCGCAAAAACCGAGAAATTTAGTACACTATAGTTTGAATTCGGGGTTTAAATTTGGGAATTGATTTCTGTATAATGCGCCGCTGTTGGAACCCCAGCCTTACGGAGAACACCAGATGACCTTCATCGTCGGAGAAAACTGTATCAAGTGCAAATACACTGATTGTGTAGAAGTTTGCCCGGTTGACTGCTTTTACGAAGGCCCTAACTTCTTGGTGATCCACCCTGATGAGTGTATTGACTGTGCTCTCTGTGAACCAGAGTGTCCTGCCGAGGCCATTTTCTCGGAAGACGAGCTACCAGAAGATCAACAAATCTACTTGGAACTGAATACCGAATTGGCAGAAGTGTGGCCCAATATCACCGAGAAGAAAGAACCATCTGCCGATGCGGAAAAGTGGGACGGCGTAACCGGCAAGCTACAACATCTGGAGCGCTAGCTCCTAGAGGTATTAGTTCCTGAAGCATTAGTTTCTAGAGCATTAACACGTCAGACACAGACATTAAAAAGGCGGCTATTTAGGCCGCCTTTTTTGTACCTGCTATTCCTGATACCTGATCCTGATACCTAGCCCTGATATCTGGATACTACTGATCCATACACTCGAAACAATTCAGATACAAGCCTCGTGGATCATTGAAATTGACCAGCAACTCCAACTTCCTTGTCAGGCCATAAAAACTCGACACCAAACTGGTGGGCAACCACTTCTCCGGCGCTATCTTCACAGACACGATGGAAACCAAAGCACCTACCTGACTATTGGCAATCCCTTGCATCAACTGCTCAGAGAAATTCAGCGGAGGCTCTATCAGTTCAACCTTATAGGTTTCAAGCTCAGCCACGTCAGCAGCGGCGGCAATGGCCTGTTGTAGATTGCCCAGTTCATCCACCAGCCCCAGAGCTAATGCCTTTTCTCCGGTCCAGACTCGACCCTGCGCTACTTCATGAATTTCATTGGGCGTACTGTGTCTAGCCTCGGCAACCAACGATAGAAAACGACCATAAACGTGATTAACACCAAACTGGATCACTTGTTCGGCCTGTGGAGACATAGGTCGATCTAACCGAAAGAAGTCGGCCATTGTTGTGGTACCAACGCCATCACTGTGAACACCCAGAGCCGTCAGGCTGTCTTCAAAGGTGGGAATTATGCCGAATACACCAATAGAGCCGGTAATCGTGGTGGGACTGGCCCAAACCTGATCGGCACCCATGGCAATCCAGTAACCACCCGATGCCGCCACGGAACCCATCGAAACAATGACAGGGATACCTGATTGCCTGGTGAGAGCCACTTCCTGACGAATCACTTCAGAAGCAAAAGCACTGCCTCCGGGACTATCGATTCGCAATACCAGTGCTTCAATCTGTTCATCATCACGAGCTTGCTTAAACAATGCCGTCAAACTATCACTGCCGACCGTGCCCGCTTGCTGCTCACCATCAAGAATCATGCCTTTAGCGACAATTAACCCAATCTTGGAGGACTCGGGCTCCACCTGTAGGGCTTCCGCTCGACGCAAGTGGCGGAGATACTGACTGACCTCAATACTGAGGTAACCACCCTCATCATTCACACCCGCTAACTGTTGAAGTCGAGCCAGCATCTGTGGCCGTGTTGATAGCTGATCCACCAAGCCTGTAGCAACGGTCAATGCCGAAGCATCACCGTCATGCCCGGCCAGCTTATGACCTAGGTTATTAACATAATCATTGATTGCATCAGTTGGCAGACCACGCAAGGCCTCTACCCTGCTGGTATAAACAGACCACAGGGCACTAAGCCACTCCGTCGTGTGTTCTCGGGATGCTGCGGACATATCGTTACGGGTGAAGGGCTCAATGGCATCCTTGTAGGTGCCAACTCGGAATATATGTAGGTTGATACGAAGCTTATCGAGCGCCTCCTTGAAATAGCTGGGGTAGCTTCCATAACCGGTCAGTAATACTGCCCCCATCGGATTGAGATGAATTTCATCAGCATAACTGGCCAGGTAATACTGCTCTTGGGTGTAGTTATCACCTACAGCAATGATGGGCTTGCCACTTTTCTTGAAGCGAGCCAGCGCACCACCAATATCTTCCAGTTTGCTGATGCCACCACCAATCAGGTAACCCAACTCCAGAACAATGCTAGTGATTCGACTATCGTCAGTCGCACGATCAATGGCTTCAATTAGATCTGATACCAGGGTTTCAGCATCGGAGGGCCTGCTCTGCTGCATAATCTGAGTAAGCGGATCTACATAGGTTTTTTGTTCTACCAAAAAACCGCCCGGAGCAATACGCAATGCAGCCTGTTTTGGAAGTGGCTGAACATCATCCTGAATAAAGCTCAGCACCAGCCCGACTAATATCAACACAAAAGCAATATTAATGAGAACCCGAACAGCACTCAGTAAGCCACCAATCAACCGGAAAAAGCGTCGAATCAGACCAGGTTTTTCACTCATGTCATATCATCCTGATAAAGAGAATATTGCTTCCAGCGACTGAACATCATCGCTGCATTAAATAACACCACCAACAACACTACTTCCGCCACATCAAATATGTTGGCATCGGCCTCAAATAAATTAGAAACCGTCACAACAAAGTACAGCAACGTCACAAAGCACAACATGGATATGGTTTTGTATCGCTCTGCATAAAGTCCTGGAACAAGAATCAACAATGGCAGAAATGTGAAGATCATTAAACTAAGAGGCATCTGGGTCGCTAAGCCGTTGAGCAGCAAAACGATGAGCAACAGTATAAAGCTACCCCAAGTGAGCTGACGACCAATACGTAATTTTTTACCGAGATTAGGAATTATTTTTGTCATTATGTATCCGATAGCTTTTTCGCTAAACCTGCCACACGTTTACCCAAGGCCACACAAAGTTCAATTTCTTCGGGGCTAAGATCAAGAGTGCCATCGCCAGCTTGATGAGATGCCCCGTAAGGAGTCCCTCCACGGGTTGTGGTATGCAATGCTTGCTCACTATAGGGTATTCCCGCCAACACCATCCCGTGGTGCATCAGTGGCAACATCATGCTCAACAGGGTTGTTTCCTGGCCACCATGAAGTGATCCCGTAGAGGTAAATACCCCAGCAGGTTTACCAATCAGTCCACCGCTAATCCAAAGATCACCTGTCTGATCCAAAAAATACTTCAGTGGTGAGGCCATGTTGCCAAAGCGAGTGGGGCTACCGAGGACCAAGCCAGAGCAACCGCTCAAGTCATCGTCCGAACAATAGACATTGCCCTCAACAGGAATCTCCGGCTCACTCGCCTCCGAATTGGGTGACACCGTTGGAACCGTTCGAAGCCGCCCTTCAAGACCACCCAATTCAACCCCTCTGGCAATATGTTCGGCCATAGCACGAGTATTTCCGTAGCGTGAGTAATAAAGCACTAGAACATGCGGCATTAGAGAATATCCAGCACTTGCTCGGGCGGGCGACCCAGTGCCGCTTTATCGCCATTAATAACGATGGGCCGCTCAATAAGTTTTGGATTGGCCACCATGGCATCAATCAACTGATCTTCACTGAGACTTTCATCGGCCAAATTATTTTCTTTGTAGGCATCCTCGCCTTTGCGCAACAACTGACGTGCAGAGATACCCAGCTTCTGAAGCACCTCTTTCAGGGCTTTTGCATCGGGCGGCGTTTCGAGATACAACACCATTTCGGGCTCAATGCCACGCTCCTCTAATAGAGCCAGTGTTTGTCGAGATTTAGAACAACGGGGATTGTGATAAATGCTAACCATAATCTTTGTGTAGAATACCCTTAGTGACAGTGAAAAATTCTGAATAGAAAAACGCATTCTATCTGGAAACTAGCTACCGGGGCCAGACGAGGTGACCAAGTGTCGTTAACACCAAAAGAACAATTACAAATGGCGGGGCATTTTTTTCGCCACCTGGGAAGGCGTTTTGTCAGTGATGGCTGCCGTCAGAGTGCTGCTGCACTCACCTACATGAGCTTGTTTGCTGTCGTACCCTTAATGACATTGATGTACTCCATGTTCTCCCTCATCCCCGCTTTTCAGGGGCTGGAAAGCCAGGTGCAGGAATTAATCTTCAGTAACTTCGTCCCTCAAAGCGGAGCGGAGGTACAACAGTATCTGACGGAATTTTCCAGCCAGGCCCGCAAACTGTCTGTGGCAGGTGTGATTATCCTGCTGATTACCGCCTATCTGATGCTGACTAATATTGAGCAGACCTTTAACAACATATGGGGCACCGTGGGTAGCCGTCGTGGTCTATCAAGCTTCTTGCTCTACTGGGGCATTCTGAGTCTTGGCCCACTATTATTGGGCATTGGCCTGATGATGCATACCTACCTGCTCTCCTTTCAGTTACTGGTGGATGAAGTAGATGTCCTCGGCATCACTGCTCTGATATTTAAAGTTTTGCCGCTGGTCTTCACCTGGGCGGCCTTTACCTTACTATTCGTTGCAGTTCCCAATTGTAAAGTATCTACCCGCTACGCCTTGATTGGTGGGCTGGTGACATCCATCTGCTTTGAGCTCGCCAAGATAGCCTTTGGGACGTTTATTGCCCACTCCAGTTATACCTCTGTGTACGGCGCCTTTGCTGTTTTTCCGATTTTTCTGATCTGGGTCTATCTGATGTGGATCATCGTCCTCGGTGGTGCCGAACTGATTCGCGCCATGGAAACGTTCAAAACTGCATGGCGAGGGTTTGACTACCCGGATCTGGTCGCGGTGCTGATTATTCTTTGGGAATGTTGGCGCAAGCAGCAATGCGGTGGCTCTCTTTCAAATCGAGATATCATCGATGCCGGACTCGAAGAGCAGCACTGGCGGCGGCTGCGTGACCTGTTGCTGGAAAACCACTTATTGGCAGAGACAGCAACGGGGCACTATGTACTAACCCGTGACCCCAGCCAGCTTCGGCTAACGGATATCGCCAACCTCAGCGGCCAAGGTGTCGCCATCTTGCCCGGCACCAAGTCCACCGAAGCATTAGAAAAATATCCATGGTTTAACCAATTATCAGCCATTTTAAATAGCGCCAATCAACAAATCGAAGAAACATTCTCCCCGACGATTGCTCAGTTATTTTCCGAGGAAAAGCTTCATACCAAAGAGGAGAGCCTTAATGACCAAAATAGCTAGCCTGTTTTTTGGTTGTTCTGTCCTCTTACTGAGTGCCTGTGCTGATCGAGAACCAACCTACCCACTACTCGGTGGTGGTGAAATACGGTTTTCAGAATTGCAGGGCAAAGTGGTCTTTATCAATTACTGGGCGGAGTGGTGCAAGCCCTGCCGTACCGAAATGCCGGAACTCAATGAGGTTCAAAAGACACTGGGTGACAAAGTTCGTGTTCTGGCAGTTAACTTTGATGGCATCCAAGGGGATCAATTGGCACAACAAGCCAAAGCGATGGGTATTGAGTTTTCAATATTAACTGAAGACCCTCGTTCACAGTTTGGCGTAATGCCCAGCGGAGCACTCCCGGAAACATTAGTGATTGACCAACGAGGCCGGTTTCAGAAAGTGCTACTTGGCCCACAAACCGTTAGCGGCCTTGAGCAGGTAGTCACCAGCTTAGCTGATGACATGGACTACCCGTCCGGCCCCGGCCCCAACCAATAGAACTGTGTCCCTCCCCATAGGAGGTATGTTTGAGTTCATACTGGGTTGATACAGTCATACCATTCTGTTCAAGCAGCCGTGGTCACCACTGCCAACAATGAAAAGACAACCAAATACCAAGGGTATTCTGATGAGGGACTGCCGAAAATTCTATATCAATGGCGAGTGGGTTGACCCCATTCAGGCCAATGATTTCCCTGTAGAAAACCCTGCAACCGAACAGCAAATTGCCGCTATTTCTCTGGGCAAAAAGGCCGATGTAGATATTGCCGTCACAGCAGCCAGCGTTGCTTTCGAACATTTTTCTCAAACCAGTCGTGAGGAACGATTGGCGCTTCTTGAAGAATTGTTGGCTATCTATGTGCTCCGCTATGACGAAATGGCCGAGGCCATTCACCTTGAAATAGGGGCCCCCATCAGTTTCTCACACGCAGCACAGGCAGACTGTGGTCGCGGTCATATCCAAAGCGCCATTGATGCACTTCACCACTATGAATTCGAGCATCGCCTTGGCAATACACTAATTGTTAAGGAGCCCATCGGCGTCTGTGGTCTTATCACGCCATGGAATTGGCCCATTAACCAAATCGTCTGCAAAGTGGCACCGGCACTGGCCACAGGTTGCACCATTATTCTAAAACCTAGCGAAATTGCTCCCCTCAGTGCTCACTTATTTGCCGAAATGATCGATCAGGCGGGGTTCCCACCCGGTGTATTTAACCTAGTCAATGGTGATGGTCCCACCGTGGGAGCAGCGTTGGCAGAACATCCTGATATTCAGATGATTTCCTTTACCGGTTCAACCCGTGCAGGAATCGCTGTGGCAAAAGCGGCGTCTGACACGGTAAAACGTGTGACTCAGGAGTTGGGAGGAAAGTCCCCTAATCTGCTGCTGGACGACGCAGACTTTGAAAAAGCCGTTAAACAAGGTGTATTCCTCTGTATGGACAACACGGGTCAGTCCTGTAACGCACCCACCCGAATGCTGGTGCCGTACTCACGCTATGAAGAAGCCGTCACATTAGCCAAAGCCGCCGCAGAACAGGTTCAGGTGGACCTCCCCAGCAAAAGGGGACGACATATCGGCCCCCTGGTGAGCCGAGCGCAATACGACAAGGTACAACGGTTAATACAGTCTGCTCTTGATGAGGGCGCGAGATTGGTCGCTGGAGGACTCGGGAAACCAGAGGGATTTGAAACCGGCCATTACGTGAAACCTACCGTCTTTGCCGATGTGAACAATCAAATGACCATTGCCAGAGAAGAGGCCTTTGGACCGGTACTGGTGATGATCCCCTACAGGGATGAGGAAGATGCTATCAAGATCGCCAATGACACGCCCTACGGTCTAGCGGCTTACATCCAAACTGGCGACACCACTCGCGGTCAACGTATCGCTCGCCGACTTCGTGCTGGCATGGTACGAATTAATCATGCCTCCCACAGCTACAACACGCCCTTCGGTGGTTACAAGCAGTCCGGTAATGGGCGTGAGTGGGGCGAATACGGATTTGAAGACTATCTAGAAATAAAGGCTATCTGTAAATAAAGACCGTCAGTACATGACAACTACCAGTCAAACACCTGCTTAACAAATGGGATACTGAGCTTACGCCTCGCCTCCAGCGAAGCACTTTCCAATGTATCAAGGCAGGCCATCAATCCGCTGAGATCCCGTGCAGCTCTGTTAATAAGAAACATGGCAACATCATCACCCAACTCCATACCCCGGCGAGATGCCCTGAACTGGAGAATCAACGTTTTAACATCATCATCGGATGCCTTCAGCTGAAAGACAGGCCCCCACCCCAAACGGGATTGCAGATCAGGCAATTGCAAGGGAAGTTCTCGTGGCGCACAGTCGGCACCTACCAATAATCGACCCTTGGCCTGCCTGACTCGGTTATACAGGCCAAACAAGGCCTCTTCCCAAACGGTATTACCCGCCACCAATTGAATATCATCAAGACAAATCAATGGCATGTGTTCCAGGTTTTCGAGAAGTTCCTGTGGTGGATAATCCAACAGCTCAGATAAGGGCAAATACTGTACCTGTAAGTCATTGGCTGCCGCCCGGTGACAACTCGCCTGCAAGAGGTGCGAGACACCACTACCGTTTGGCCCCCAAAGATAGACAAAGGGTTCTTCTCCGGACATTAGCTGACTGCGTAATAGCTCTACTATCTGGTGCTTGCGGTCTTGATCCAGAAGAAAGAAGTTTTCAAAGGTAGCATCGTCATTGAGGTTGATGCGCAGGCTGAGTTGACGGGGCACTACTGCCCTCCCCAGCGAAAGCGATAACTTTTTATAGAAGAAGATATATTCGGTACAGGCAAATTAGTTACCGATAGATTGGATTCAGCTGAGGGCCCGCTTATTTCAGAAGAAGCAACCCCAGGCAAGGGAGCAATAATTTCGGGCGTAGGCATAGGCGTACTTATATCGACCATTTCAGTCATACGCTGATCCCGACCCAGAGTATCCAATAACAGCGGCACCTCTCCCTCAACAAAAAGCCGAAGCCCCACACGATCTGCATCCACATAATCCACGGTCAGGCGATGCACAAGCTCCAACGAGGCCAAGTACGTCGTCACCTGGTTAAAAGTTTTATAGTCATTAATATTTTCAATCTGAATCAGCAGCTCTTCATTGATTGATTTTGGTATATAGGCGTAACGACTCGCCAAGCTATCGACTGCCTCGGGCACAACCTTGCTCATCAACTCAGGTAGGCTGTTTGCTACAATACTCCTGAGATTATCATCGCCATTAAGGTTCAACAGACGAGCGCCTCGCCACTGACCCGTGGAGCTTTGATAAAACCTCAACGCCATCCAGGATTCTGTGTTGTATCGTTCTGTCGCTGCCGCCAACGCTATCTGATTAAAATTCCAGGCACTCTCTGGAGAGAGAGTCTGTCGGTCCCGCAAATCCAGAAGGGGCGAGATCAACGGCGCCCCACGGTCGCCCATGAGCGTCCCGAGGATATCTACAGCAACGGGCATCGTCTCAGAAGAAACAAAAATTTTGCCATTTACCGGATCATCAATGACTAACCACACCAATAACCCGGGCCTGTCCGATGGCCATATCTGCAATTGATTTTGCCGCAATAAACGATTGATAGACGCTTCATCAAAACTCAGGCTCATACCAGTGCCCGGCTCTGAAGATGATGGCTTTGCCAGCGGATCTTGATAACGGATGTAACCGTACTCAGTCACATAACGCTCGGCATTAGAAAAGGCTTTTGTGGTATTGATATTGGACAGCACTTGACTGTCTCCGGTCACTTTAACCAACACCTTGCCCAAACCAATTCTCATGGCCCGCAAGCGTTCACCCGCTCCCTGACCAGATACTGGAACCACTGTCTCATAAAGATCTGTGACCGACTCAGCTGACACTGGCAATGAAAATAAACCCACCATAAACAGGTAAATCAGGGTATTTCGGGTAATGAAGGGATTTTTCATGGCGCGATTGTAACAGCAGAGGGTAAATAGACCCATTATCTGACTGCCAGTTCTTTGCTTTTCATATAAAATACCCACTCTTTTAATCCGTTCCGCAGCAAGGCTGCCATAAGGCAACGTATGAGCGACCAACAGACAACCCCCCTCAGTTATAAAGATGCCGGTGTCGATATTGATGCAGGCAATGCACTTGTGGATCGTATTAAACACGTTGCCAAGAAAACGCGTCGACCTGAAGTATTAGCAGGCCTGGGCGGTTTCGGCGCCCTGTTTAGCCTACCAAGTGGTTACAACGAACCCGTACTGGCATCGGGTACAGATGGAGTTGGCACCAAGCTAAAACTGGCCATGGAATTGGGACTGCACGACACCATCGGTATTGATCTGGTGGCCATGTGCGTCAATGACTTGGTGGTCTGTGGTGCTGAGCCACTCTTTTTTCTCGACTACTATGCTACCGGCAAGCTGAATGTCGACATGGCAGCATCTGTTGTTGCCGGCATCGGCGAAGGTTGCCTTCAGTCCGGATGCTCTCTGGTAGGTGGTGAAACCGCTGAAATGCCCGGTATGTACGAAGGCGAAGATTATGATCTCGCAGGCTTCTGTGTCGGCATTGTAGAAAAAGCAGATATTATCGATGGCAGTGCCGTACACGTTGGCGACACCCTGATTGGACTCGCCTCCAGTGGCCCACACTCCAATGGCTACTCACTGATTCGTAAAATCATTGAGGTCTCTGGCGCCGATATTCGCAACGACTTGGTCAATGGCGTACCTCTGGGCGAAGCTCTGATCACCCCCACAAAAATTTATGTGAAATCGGTTCTGGCTCTAGTGGATCATGCCCACGTACCCGTACATGCTATTTCCCATATTACCGGTGGCGGCCTGCTGGAAAATATTCCACGCGTGTTACCTGAAAGCGCCAAAGCCATTATTGATACCACAAGCTGGCAGCGCCCCGCTATTTTTGATTGGTTACAAGACAACGGTAATGTCGATCCGGACGAGATGCACCGCACCTTCAATTGTGGTGTAGGCATGATCGTTTGTGTCCCCAGCGAGGCGACTTCAAAGGCCATTGATACCCTCCATGCTGCTGGTGAAGATGCCTTTATCATCGGCACGATTGCCCACGCTGAACCCGGTGAAGAACAGGTCGAGCTTCAAGGTCTATAGCGAATGACAGCACCTAAGCGCCCTCGGTTAGTCGTACTGATTTCAGGCAGCGGCAGCAACCTGCAGGCCTTCATCGATGCCTCTCAGAACGGTACTCTCGATGCTGATATTGTTGGCGTCGTTAGCAATAAGACCGGTGCCCTGGGTTTGGGGCGGGCCAAGAAAGCCCACATCCCCTGCGAGATTTTGGATCACAGGGATTTCGCGAACCGGGAGAGCTTTGACGCTGAGCTTGGCGAGCGGGTATCCAGTTACCAGCCCGACCTGGTAATATTGGCAGGCTTTATGCGGATTCTTACCCCCGTGTTCGTCAATCGCTTTGCCGGCCACATCATGAATATTCACCCCTCACTCTTGCCTAAATACCCGGGGCTACACACTCATCAACGAGCCATTGATGCCGGTGATCACGCAGCGGGAGCCACCGTACATTTTGTGACCAGTGACCTTGATGGTGGTCCAGCCATTATTCAGGCTGAGGTTCCCATAAATAGCGGGGACACCGCTGATATTCTGGCAAACCGGACACTGGTTCAGGAACATCAGATTTATCCCCTCGCAGCACAATGGTTTTGCAAGGGTAGACTAACGCTGAACAACGGCGCACCACACCTAGATGGCAACGCACTGCCTGAGACCGGATTCCCCTTCTCAACTGCAAACACTGAACAATAAGCGCTAAACTGTATCCAACTACGATCACAATCCAATCAGGGAAGCAGAAACTTCTATGGACTCAAATATGCGCCTTAATGTATATCCATCACCCATTCAACACCTGATAAAAACGTTCATCCTCGGAAGTGTCATTCTGCTGGGCACCCTAGGCGTGGCCCAAGCCAGCGACAACAAGGCTGAAGATAACAACACTGAGTGCAGCAATATTGACTGTGACCTGGCTTTAACCCCTTACACCATCTCTTATTCTGCTACATACAACGGTATGGACATCAGTGCCGAGCGTCAGCTGAAACTGGAGGGTAAACGCTACGTGTTAACCACCACCGCAAAAAACCTGTTCAGCAATATTGAGGAAGAGGGAACGTTCTTACTCGATGAAAAAAGAGGCATCGTTGACCAGAAATATCAGTACCAGCGGAGCATTCTTGGGATTAAAAAGACTGAAAAGCTGCGATATGACTGGGAGGCCGGTGTCGCCAACTACAAAACAAAAAAGAAAAAGCGTCAGGTGACACTGGAAGATGGCTACCTGAACCGTCTGTCCTATCAAGTACAACTACAGCGGGATCTGATCAATCAGGTTTCTCCTCTGCAATACCAGGTGATTAGCCGAGGGCGTCTCAAGCAATACAACTTTGAAACACAGGGTGAGGAAACACTCGATACCCCCCTTGGGAAAATTACAGCGCTTAAAGTCAAAAGAATACGCGAAGATGATGAAAGGGTAACACTGTTCTGGTTTGCTCCTGAATGGAATTACCTATTGGTACAACTATGGCAGCGGGAAGAAGGGGGCGAAGACTACAAAATCGTCATCCAGGAAGGCAGCCTCGACAAGAAACCCCTGACATCGTCAAAAGAAAAGTCATAAACAACCTCTTTAATGAATGTTACAAATGCACTAACGCGGGGTTAAACCATGCAAATCTCACCAGACGAGCGTCCAGAAAGACCCACATCAACAAGCTCTTCCAGCAAATGGATCACCTTGGTAATTGGCCTCTGTATTATGGTGGGCCTGGGCTATTTTTTGTTGATGCCCGCTATCATTGAAAAGCCTCTGGGAATACAACCAGAAACACTGGCAATTGAAGAACCCATGCAGGCTAACCCTGCTCCCCCCGCATCGACAGAAACAGTAGAAGCAATAGATATACCCCAACAACAAACGCCCGTAGAGACACCCATCGTACTACCCACGCTGGATGACAGCGACACTGAAGCCAGGTCAAGGCTGGCCACACTGACGCCAGAGGGAACACTGGGGGAATGGCTCCATACCGACCATCTCATTCGTCGTAGCATCACACTGGTTGATGGCCTGAGCAGAGGCATACTGCTACAAAAAATGATTAAGGCACCCAGCCCCAAAGGCAAATTTATCGCCATAAAAGAAGGGGACAAGCTCTGGATAGACCCGGCTAATTATCAACGTTACAACTACCTGACAGATAGGCTCAATGCTATTGATAGCCATAAGTTGGTTGAACTGTTCCACCTGTTCCGCCCACTTCTGGAACAAGCTTACGAGGAATTAGGCTACCCCGCAGAAGATCTGGACAATGCCATTGTTGCAGCACTCGACCAAATTCTTTCCACACCGATACCCACTACGCCGATAGCATTGACCCACGAGTCTGTTCACTACAAATATGCAGACCCAAAACTGGAAGCACTGCCCCCGATTCAAAAACAATTACTGAGAATGGGGCCGGATCACACCCAAAAAATTCAGACAAAAGCGAGAGGGCTTCGTGAGGCACTGCTGAGCGGCGCTGCAGAGCCTGTACCAACTGATGACGAATAACAAAAATTAAACCAACGGTTAACTGTTATGCTTTGAGTGCAACCGTCTTAATAGGCGCTTAATGTCTTATCAACAAAGCTAAAGGAGAAATCTATGTCTAAAGGAAAAGATTCAAAAAAAGCTGTTAAAAAGAAACCTGAAAAAACGATGAAAGAAAAACGCAATGAGAAAAAGCTAAAAAAACTGAACAAATAATCCGTATCAGTCCTTAATGAAAGTCGGACCTTAACAAAAGAAGTCTGAAACCAAAGAGTATCCGTAAGAAATTAATAAGTGGAAAGCAGGCAAGAACAACCAAACAAGGCAAAATCACCCCACGAGCTGGACGTGCTAACGCGCGCCTTTGCTTGCGGCGATCAAAGCCAAACTGTTAACTAGTTGAAACTCATGCTTGAAGCCCAATCCCACTTGAAACCCAGCCCCACGGCACCTAACAATAAGATTATCTATGTACCTTTTGATTAAACAAGCACATATCGGCTTTGCCATTATTAGCATCAGTTTTTTCGTACTTCGCGCGTTCTGGTCAGTAACAGAGTCAGCCAAATTACAGCAGCGGTGGGCAAAAACCTCCCCTCACGTCATCGATACATTACTGCTGGCTTGTGCTGTTTATCTGATGATTACAACGGGGCAGTATCCATTTGCCGACCACTGGTTAACCGCCAAATTTCTTGCACTGCTCGTTTATATTGCGACTGGCACCATCGCCATCAAGCGAGGTAAAACAGCTGGCGTGCGTTTACTCTTCAGCTTACTGGCGATCGCCACCTTCGGCTATATCGTTGCTGTCGCTGTGACGCGCACGCCTTGGTTCTAATGGGGACAGTTTTAATAGGAACTGCTTAAAGGCCAACCGATCATTAGGGGGCGTGCCCCCCCTAACGAAACTTTCCTCTTCAGTTAAACACCCTTCAGACCATCTCTTGCTTAAAGGGCTTGAAGACCAGAATCAACTTAGGCAGTAATGTCATGGAAGCCAATAATGCCGAAAACATGGCCAGGGCCGTGAGCAAACCAAAGTAGACTGATGGAATAAAGTTGGACAGCGTCAGAATCGAGAAGCCTACAATAATCGTCACCGCGGTATAGAACAGTGCTCGCCCAATGCTGGCATGAGCCCGGTGCATACTCGCAATATAATCGTGATCAATGGCAAACTCTTTCTTGAAACGAGTGATGTAATGAATATCGTGATCCACCCCAATCCCCACCGTGATAGCGGCTATGGTGATAGTCATCATATCAAGGGGAATACCGGCAATACCCATAACCCCAAGGACCACACCTGCCGCCAAGAGATTTGGCAGAATGGCGATGACGGAAACGGACAGGGACCGGAATAGCACCAAAAACATTCCCATTATGCAGAGAAACACCATGCCCATAGTCATAATTTGTGAGCGAAACAGACTCTGTAGCATGTTGTTATAGAGCACCATCAAGCCGGTAAAGTGAACCTGTTCTTCCTCGAAGCCCGCCTCATCAATAGCAAACCGATGAATTTTTTTCAGCAATTCACTACGATCCAAATCACCCATACTATCTTTGATACGCATGGTGATGCGTGATTGGTTTTGGCGCTCGTCAACATACGGCCAGAGAAGAAAGTCTGCATTTTCCTGTGACATCAATAGCGACATTAACCCCAGTTCAAGATCACTGATCTTGTGGCCGACCAACTCAGAGTACACATCGGCAATCGTCACCAACGAACTAACTTTACCCACTTCGGGCAACGTCTCAAGATAGGCATGGAGCTTTTCCAGATCCTCGATACCGGCTCGGGTTAACCAGTAGCTATCTTCAATAATCTCGAAATCCTCTGATTCATCTTCAAAAAATGCTTCATCATCAATGGCAGACCCAGCGATAACATCGCCTTCCGGTTCATCGCTATCGGCATACATACCAGCGAAGGGGTCGCCATAGGGGTCAACTTCTGCTGTGTCCTCTTCTTCTGCCCCCGCTTCTAACTCAGCACCGACGGCTGCACCTTCATCGCTATCGGCATACATACCAGCGAAGGGGTCGCCATAGGGGTCCATATCTTCTGAAACCTCTTCTTCGACATCATCGTCTTCACCCATTATGTCCGCAAAGCTAAGGGACCCATCATCAATCCGGGGAGGGGCATCAATAATGATGTCCAAAGGTATGGTTCCGCCCAATTCGTTATCAATGAGCAAAAGCCCTTGGTAAATTTCAGTGTCTGAATGGAAGTACTCAATAAAATGGTTTTCTACCTGAAGCCGGGAGATTCCCCAGGCACTGACGATCGCAGCCGTCAATGATAGTCCCAGCACCAGCCCACCATGATTTTCAGTAAAACGGGAGAAACAGAGTGTCACGCCGGAAACATCGTGATGCCCATGGCTGCTCTCACCATCATTACTTACACCATCACTGCTCGCCCCACCATTTTTCGCCCCTTTGCCACAGACCATCATCCCGGCCGGGATAATGACAAAGGCGACCACCAACGACAGCACCAACCCAATGGTCATCATCCAGCCGAAATCAATAACGGGCCGAATATCACTGAGTACCAATGAAGAGAATGCAACCACGGTTGTCAGCATCGTATAAATGCAGGGGCGAGCCATGCTGTTCACGGTCTCGCGCACCAATTCAAGCTGCTCTTTGTTGGGGAACTGGCGATACAGCTCACGGTATCGAACAATCAGGTGAATCGTTAGCGCCAGCGTGATAATCAATAAAAGTGACACGAAGTTGGAGGAAACAACCGTCATACGCCAGTCGACCCAACCGAGGTATCCAAGAATAAGTTCCACACACAGGACACAGGTCGCCAGAGGCAACATAACCCAGCGCAATTCTCGAAAAATAATCGCCAGAGTAATGATGATAAACAGCACAATACCGGCACCGAAGACATTGAGATCACTCTTGATGAAATCAACCATATCGGCGGTAATCATGCTCAAACCACCCAGGAATATTTCCGCATCATCTTTGAACGGGGCCATTTTTTCCCGTATTTCAGCGACACGTATTTTTTCTTTAGCGGCACGAACCGTGCGGTAATCAAGAAAGTTCTGACTGACCGTCTTAAGCTCAGCGGCTTCTTCTGAAGAAAGCCCCTCCATATCTCGCTTGATGCGCAAGGTATCTCGTTGCTTAACCAGCTCCTGGTATTTTTTATCCAGTGTCATCTCAACCAGAACAATCGTCGTTTTAGCATCCGGGCTAAGAACCAAATCACGGTACACAGGGCTCGTCAGGAATTCCTGGCGAACTAAGTCACGGTCAACATCGGGTTGAAGTAACGTCCGGGGCGCCTCTTTTAATGCCTCAACCTTAATTTTTGGACTATAGAGAAGGGGCACATCCAATATCGACGTCACCTTCCCAATGCCTTCAATCCCCCTTAACTCATCATTAATTTCTTTGAGAGTGTTCAAATTCGCGTCGTCAAACAGATCGCCCTTGTGGGGTTTGTACGTAACAACCAGGAAGTCACTGCTGCCGAATCGCTGCATGGATTCTCGGTATTCCGCCAGGGCGTTATCATTTTCAAGAGTGAGAGAGTCCAGAGAGGCATCCAGCTTCAGCCCCACCAAACCAAATGCCATAACCACAGCAATCAGAATCATCACCAGAATCGCGACCACAGGACGACGCAAAATCAGTGTTTCGTAAATCCCCAATAATCTCTCTGACATCTGACTGACCCCATCATTTTTTATTAGAAGGCGCCCATTATGTCAGAAAAAAAATTATCCATCCGCCACACCCCAATGAGGCGTTATTACGGGTTTATAGGACGACAGGTACGATGGCTATTAAGCAACAGAAAACCGAGGGAAAGCTGAAGGGAGAACTGGAGGAAAGCTAGAGTAAAACCGAAGGCACATAGTACTACTCAGCCTATTGGCTGAAACAGCTTTCTGCTATATCTTTATAGGTGCCGCAACCCATCCTCCATGGGCGATCTATTCATTAATCATCAAACTGCTAGAAAAGGACATTAAGCACATGAGCAACCTCAAAACTGGAAGTATTAACCCTATCTCGATTTACTTCGTGCTTTTTGGCTCAAGTCTGTTAGCTGCAGTCATTCTCTATGGCGCACTTCCTTCAACAGGTATATGGGAAAGCAAAGGTATTCAACTCAGCGGCGCTGCAGCAGGTTTTATTATCTTTTTTCTACTTGCGAACCGTGTATTCCACTCATTGCAGAAGCTACAAATAGAGCAAAGAAACAATAACAACCAACAGCGGATCGATGCGTTAGAACAGAAAATCAACCAGTTAAAAGCAGGGGAATTACCAGACATCGAATGCCCCAGTAATTTTGAAACTATTATATCTAAAGACTTTGGGTTGGGGTTTTCCAAGCCAAGGGAGTGGGGCAACCACCCCGAGCAACATGTTGGTATTTATATGCAGCCTCTAGATGAAAAGGTAGTGGCTGCTGGGTTTCGAGGCAATATAGCCGTCACTGTTACACCACTCGACCAGCTTCCTGGCTTGCCCAGTGATCCCAAAGATATTCCCCTGGAGGCTCTAAAAGGCCCTTCTTTATCCGCAAAAAAAGCGTGGTCTGGAGGAGATATTAGTTGGAACCCAACCTATGTTGCTAATCGCAGGGCAATGAAGAGTACTTTCAACTATACCCTTCCAGAAAACCCTGAAATACATGTTTCGGTGGAAGGGGTGGTGGTATTAGATGAGGCTGGACGCAAACTCTTTGTTTTTGCCCTACATGAAGCAGAGCAACGGGCCAAAGAATCAAGACAGCTATTTCGTCAGCTGATTTCTACCGTAAAATTTTTATCTTAACCACAACACCCAAGATAAAAATTTAGGCTTTAGGAAGTGTCACGCCAGTCTGGCCCTGATACTTACCGCCTCGATCCGCATAAGACACTTCACAGACTTCATCAGACTCAAAGAACAACATCTGAGCCACACCTTCATTGGCGTAAATCTTCGCCGGGAGGCTGGTAGTGTTGGAAAACTCAAGCGTCACATGACCTTCCCACTCAGGTTCCAGTGGGGTGACGTTCACAATAATGCCGCAACGGGCATAAGTGGATTTACCCAGGCAAATCGTCAACACATTGCGAGGAATGCGGAGGTACTCAATGGTACGAGCCAGCGCAAAAGAGTTCGGGGGGATAATGCAGTAATCGCCTTTTATATCGATAAACGCATCTTCATCGAAGTGCTTAGGGTCGACAGTCTTGGAGTGAATATTGGTGAAAATCTTGAATTCATCCGCACAGCGAACATCGTAACCGTAGCTTGAAACACCATAGGAAATTACTTTCTCACCGTTGGGATCTGGCTGGCGAACCTGCCTACCATGAAACGGCTCAATCATGCCGTGTTCCTGTGACATACGGGTGATCCACTTATCTGACTTGATGCTCATAAACCTATACTTCCCAAAACTGTTTGATCATAAAAGTCGGCCATAATACCTGTTTGATCTGGCTGATCAAAGTACCCTATACGCCACAAGCAATGGTTTGCAGTAAGTGTGGACCTTTCAAGGTGCTGATTTATGATCGGCAGACAGGAGTTGGAAAACTAAAGCGGGGATCAACCTGACCCTGCTTAAATTTTTATCAATGTACAAAATCACAAGCCATCAGGCTCTGTATCAAGGAAAAGAAAATGCTAAGACATTGATTTTTCTAGGTTATCGATTATGATGAATTGCCTAATGATTCAATAAAGACATTGCACGGAGGCTTGTTTTGTCAGTAATCCCACTCCTTGATAAACCCGATAACTCTTTGTTTTTCAATTCAAAAACACCGAACTCAAACCTCTGCTGCACTTTGATACAGAGCCATCTAGTTATAATGCCTTCGGGCATATTAATTAGCAGTTATGTGGAAAAGGAAATTCAATGAAGCTCCCCTATATTCTTCCGTGTCCCGAAGCTGGTGAATGTGGTGAACCAGCAAGCATGGGAGAGATAATTCTGTTCGCGTTGCTCATCTTGGGATTGGCGTATGGTCTCTATCGTCTGGCCAGGAAGTATTTCCGTTCCAATGAGTAGCGTAATGAGATCAATAATTCTGCTCTTTGCATCCTTGGCTATCTTTGCTGGAGGGCTGTATTGTCAAAAGTTCTTAGCCTCAAGTAATGTGTCATATAGTTGGTTTATAACTATTGTGCTCATGGTTACACTCGGATACTTGGTAGACAAAGCTTTAAAAAAATGTCAGAAAACCTCTTAGGGTAAAGGTGGTAACAATGGAATTAAATCCACATAACAAAGAAGTGGTGCGGGACTCCGGCGCTGCCGCGCCTCCGGCCCACACTTAAGC
>DRHD01000270.1 GCA_011049795.1 Porticoccus sp. | reverse complement strand
AGATGTGTATAAGAGACAGTGCCTGTACTGGCTTGACTTATGTGTATGGATGTATTAGGTGCGGAGAAAAACGAGAGATCACTGTCATAGTTAGTGCGGTCACTTCCACGACTTTTCCCCTGGATCGTGGTTGGGAGACATGATGGTTAACGACGTGAATAGCAAAGCCGTGAAATTTTCTGTGGTAATTGAAATAGAGGCTAATGTAGACGTAGCAACAAATGAAGGGGCTATTGAGTTTATGTTAGAGCGACTGGCAGGGATGACAATTACAAGCATTGAAGGTACAGAGGAGATCAACTGGGACTGTACTCTCTCTAATGTCAAATTAGAAAGCGAGCTGGAAGCGTTGGTGCTTACAGACTAATCAGAGAAACGACGTTTAGGACTACACCCTATTCCCGTCCGGAATGGCTAAAACGAGAAATGGAGAAACATGAGCAAGAAACAACTGAAGCGCAAGAATAAGCGACTCAAAAAAGAAAATAAGCAGCTATGGCGTGACTACAAAGATTTGGGTGACGATTATAGTAATTACGTTTTATTGTATCGCGATGTTATCGGGTTGCTTGCCAAGTTTGACCCTGAGTTATTATTGGAGGTTGTTAAGACCACGCTGCTCAATAGCAACGAAACTAATTTACAAACCCGATTAGACGTAAGCGAACCGGGCGATACTATCTATGTTAAAGCGCGGAGACAATATGACACCGATCTTGAAGAGAGCCATGCGGATTATGATAAGGCTTTTAGGCAAGTGATACGGGTGTTGGTTGACGCGCTTGGAGAAGATTTTGTTAGAGCCACTATTGATGACAATATTTGAGTTATCGCCTTTGCCCACACCATAACATAATAACAATCTAATACCTGAAGCCCGGTTACAGCACCGGGTTTTTGCTTGTCTTGCAATGGCTAGGCGTGTTATGGTATACTTTAACCGTTATTAACTTGTAGTTTAACAACGGTAAAGAAACAGAAGTAAGAAATGGAAGTAGAAGTATGCAAGCCCGTAAAGAAGGCGAATGTTCCGATGAACAAATATCGGCCAACATCGCAAAGTTAATTGATGAGGGCAAGGCAAGAGAGGTCGCTATCGCCATCGCCTTTGAGGGCTGCCCACAGCAGCGCACTGAGTATAAACACGCTCTAAGGCGCGTAACTATTGTTGACGATGTGAAGGGCATAATACGCGGCTATGCGTTTATATGGGGCAGCCCTGAGCACAGGGACAGCTACCAGACTTACTTTGACAAGGAGGCGCCGCCGGAAGCAGGATTAGACTTTTTGCCCAAAATGCTGATGTACGAACACGGCTTCGACGGCGGCATTAAAAAGGATATTATCGGGCGCGTAACCCGCATATGGTTTGACGAAATAGGCGCTCCTTTTGAAGCTGCATTAGATAAAACGCATGCCGCTTTTACTAGATTTATTTCTGAAATTAGGAGTGGCAAATTATCAACTAGTAGTGCCACAGCAGAACACTTAGCGGAGTTTGACAGTGATGGACGCTTTGTCAACTGGCCGATATTAGAGATAACACTGACAGCCAAGCCGTCGGAAGAGCTAATGCCCGATGTTCAACTAATGAGATCACAATTGTCGCATGGCGCGACAGCAAAATCGCAAGGCGAAATGACAGCAAACGAAAGGAAACAAGGAAATACGAGAGAAGGACATAACATAATGAATCCGCAAGAAATTATTGCTGCGCTAGTCGCACTGGGCGAAGGCGCAACAATAGAGCAAATCATAGATGTGTTAATTAGTGGCGGTTTAACGAAAGAAGATTTCGATGCCGTCATATCACAGGTTGAAATGCCAGATAAAGGTCGCCAGGACGAAAACGGCGAAACCGTGCCCGCAGCTGAAGGTGAAGGCGACACCCCGGCGACTGCCGAAGTGGTGTCGCTCGTAGACCAATTAGTACCGGCGCTTACTGTTGTGCTGGAAGAAAAGCAGGCAGTAGAGGCAGTGGCACAATTGGAAGAGGTGCGCAGTAAGCATAGCAAGTTGGTTAAGGATAGCGCAAAAATGGCCTTACAAATTGCTGCACATCGTAGCCAACAAGGGCGGGAGCAGGCTATGCCGAACCTACCCAACCAGCCGCGCCACTCTGGTGGTAATGATAGTAGAATAACCGTCGGCAATGACATGAAATATGCTGGCTTAAATTCGCGTCAAATGGGTTATGGATATCAATTGCTCAAGGCAAGTGGACAACCTATATCCGATGATTACCTACGCAATATGGCCGGTAAAACCATTGATTTGGTTGCCAAAGGCGAAAGCGCTTTTCGGAATGACAAAAGCTATTACGCTGTGCGTTCTGCCATTCGCGGTGCAACACGGGCCGATGAATTGGTTTATACGACCAATACCGGCTTTGGTGCTGAATGGATACCGGACATGTGGGAAACTCAGGCCTGGGATGTAGCACGCCAGGAGTTGGTTTTTGACACAATGACCAGAGACATGATGGTATTGCAGGTCGATGGCCGCCCCGGCTCAACCGCTACTGTTCCACTGGTTGATTCTGACCCGACGTTCTTCAAGGCTAACGAGAATAAATCGGTTGGCGCAGACTTAGAGGCGAAACCATTGGTAGACCCGTCACATCTGGGGACTGCTAAAGTAGAGATTACACCGGTTAAAGGTATGGCGCGTGTTATCGTCACCGAGGAAATGATAGAAGATAGTATCATCCCGGTGCTTTCACAACTTGACCAACAGTTCACCGCCGCCTTTGCCGAGCAAATGGAATCTCTGTTAATCAACGGTGACACTGACACTACAGCCAGTACCAATATCAATCTGATTGATGGTACACCGGCAGGTGGCACGAGCGCCCCGGCCTATCTAATCACTGATGGCATTCTGAAATATGCTTTGGTGACCGGTGGTGCTGCTGGCTTGACTACCAAAGAGGCCGGTGGCGTATTGACCACCAAAGATTTCATCAAGGGCCGTAGTTTACTGGCCAGAAATCTGATATCTGACCCATCTAAGTTGGTGTTTTTCTCAGACAATGACGTGTTCCTGAAAATGCTGGATGTAACAGATGTCAAGGACTTGTCAGTATTTCGCAATCCTACGATTGAAAGCGGCGTTCTGTTCAACCTATGGGGTTCACCTTATTTACAAAGTGGTCAGATGGCATTGGCTAATAGTGCCGGTAAGATTTCGGCAATGGCCGGTAACAATACGCTGGGGCGCATCGGGTGTTTCTATCCCCGCTACTGGGCCATGGTCTGGAAGCGTCAAATTAAGTTTGCGACAATGCCAGATATTGACACCGACACAACCAAAGTCGTGGCCTCGTTCCGCGTGGCCTTCAGGAACCGTTCGGCAAGTGCAGCCTCCGTCATTTACAACCTGACGGTTGCCTTATAGG
>DRHD01000269.1 GCA_011049795.1 Porticoccus sp. | reverse complement strand
GCAGTGTATAGTCACGAAACCCCTCATTCGCATAGGCTAGCATATAGGGGTGCAGGCCGATCTCAGTGACATCGAATGTCTGTGGGCCACTGAACACATCGGTATTCATATCACCGATCTTGCCGGTCTCAAAACTAGCGTCACAGCCTGCAATCTTCACCTTGCCTTCCATCAACGCCAGCAAGCGGTCGAAGCGATAACCGGTGACTTTTAACGGCAATTCGGTTGCGGCCGATGCAGCCACCGATAATATCGGTGAAGATAACCCTACCAACGCTGCCGCAGTCCAGCCACCGGCTTTTATGGCTTGGCGCCGGGAGAAGTTTCGAGGTTTTTCCATGGATTTCACTCCTACTCTATATTGTTTGAAGAGCTCAGTAGCTAAAAGTCTCTCGCAATAGGCGTACTATTCTATAGTTGGTAATTGGCGAGAAGGCGAACATTAAATCTAGGGTTGAAAAACTTTAAAACCATTCTAAAAAAATTTCATACACCATACTTAAAAGTAATTTTTGTCAGGTAAAAGTCATAAATTTTTCTACTAAAACTGCTACTACTTCACCCAGGTACACCCCAGGACTTTGAGAATACATTGCATGCGGGATGTAAGTTCAAGCCCCCTCCTGGCTCAAAATAGCTAATTTAAGGCGCGGCCACACCTGATTCAACTCCCTATCTCGACCATTTACCCGATACCATAGTCTTGACCTGTACCATTTCAGCCATAACTGAGTAGTACGGACCAGCTCATACATTTCTAGTACTTTCCGGCCATACAATGTATGACCAACATCCAAACCTGTATTTTAAATTAATATTTTAAAAACAATGAGTTAATAGTTTATAATTACTGACAATGTAGGTGTAAACGTTTCCCGCCGCCTCCACCAATTCGTTGAAATATTCTTTATTTTTCAAACTATTATCAGATGCACGGGAAACCAGAAATGGGGACTCGTACATTTTGGTCATACATCCTCGCACCTATGGCAGGTACTACTTCCAAGACAAAAGTGGTATTTTCTACTTCAGGGTAGTGACACCATTATTCCTTCGTGACCGCTTCCCCCAACCTACAAAAAGAACTCCGCAGGTCATTGCATACTGTGAGTATAATAAGTTTTTCTTCGATCGAAGAGAGTGGTCTTAAAAAGGAAACCGGTATGACATTTTATCCATTGGATGTTGTTGAATTCGTGCCTGAAACGACCGATTCGGCTTCATTTATATTCGAAATCCCGGAAGAGTTACGAGCTACGTTTGACTATAAATCGGGACAATTCCTGAACTTTCAGATTCCGTGGAAGGACTTCTTTATTGAGCGTTGTTACTCCATTTCAAGCTCACCCATTACAGACGCAAGACTGCAGGTAACAATAAAGCGTGTAGCCAATGGGCGCGCATCCAACTGGTTTAATGATGAGGTACGCGAAGGTTCACAAGTTATGGCGGCCACGCCATCTGGTCGTTTTGTGCTCAAAGAACAGCATAATAACGCACTAATTTTCTTTGCGGGCGGTAGCGGAATAACCCCCATATTGTCACTCATACAAACAGCGCTACTTACCACCGATCGTCCCGTTCAACTGATCTATGCTAACCGTGATGCTGACAGTATTATCTTTAAACAAACACTCGACGGACTTGCTACTAAACACAGCAACCAATTGAGCTGCCACCATCATTTAGATAGCGATGGTGAATTTCTTAATCAGCAAAAAATCGAAGATTTAGTTGCCCAAAGGTGGGATGCCGATTTTTATATCTGCGGCCCCGGTCCGTTTATGGATACAGTGGAAGCGGCATTAGCTGATCACAAAGTAAGCAACGGAAGAACTTTCATTGAGCGTTTCATTTCGTCCATCGACCCTGATCGTGCCGAAATGCAAGCGCCGATTGAGGAAGAACCTAATATTGGTGATGTTAGCTTAAAAATTACCGCCGATGGCAAAGACTTTGATGTTGAATATCTCAGTGGCAAATCGCTACTCGAATCTGTTCTTTCTGATCAGAGCATTGAGGCAGAGATACCATTTTCTTGTCAGGAAGGGCACTGTGGCTCCTGCATGTCTATTCTCAAAAAGGGCGATGTGAAGATGCGAGCCAATCGTGCCTTATCTAAACGGGACTTAGCCAAAGGCTATGTATTAGCCTGCCAGTCGGTGCCCACGAGTAACAAAATATGGATAGATTTCGATGTATAGTGAGCACTCAATCAGTATTAATAGCAGAGCTTAGACCAAGCTGATCTCATCACCGTCCTTAATCACACCTTCAACCAGCACCGCACCATAAACCCCGGCATAACCTTCGTGTGCAAGGGTGACATGCTTGAGTATTTTAGGAGTTCCATCCCCGGTATCAGGGTCAAGTGTAATCATTTTGCAGCGCGGGTCGCGCTCAAGGAAGGTGATTTCGCAACGCTCACCAATTTTAAGGCGCTTACCGATCAAGGTGTTTTCATAATACCCCTCGCCGTTGCTCCAGTTGATCAGGAAGTTGGGCCGGAAGCGACGGTAGTCAATATTCATGTCGAGTTCAGAGCTCAATTGATCGCAGGTTTGCTGGGAAATTAACGACAACGGGCGGCAATCCACTTGGCTTTTTTGAGCAGAAATGTGGATTCTCAAGGCAACCTCGAAACGTTTGCTCATGTGCACGTTAAAGACAGGCGACTCAATATCGAATACTTGCCCCTCTGGCGACTCTACTTCCACAGCAAATTGGTCTGGCTCAGGGTAAAGGGGATGAATACCAGGTGCGATACCTTCAAATTCTGCCAAGTCACCAGGCACACGGTTGTTGTCAGATTTAAAGCGCGGACGATAAAGCATGAAATCTTCATCATCGCGAGCGGTAAACCAGGGAAACCCTTTTTCGCCAGCTGTATTAAGGACGCCGTAGACCCTGTCACCCATCACACCACCAAAACCCGTGAAGACTTCGCTTATCACTTCACCTTGCATGCCTTTCACAGGATAACGCCAGATTTTTTCTACTTTGCCAAGCACCATCACTTCTGTTTTCCTTCCGTGTCGGTCGATCAAAAACAAATGGGCCACCCAGTTGCAAACAACTTTACAAAGGTTGATTCAGGCGGGCTTTCAACGAACTCATCGCTGTATAGTTTCAAAAATATACTCTATTAACAAGCGCACAACCACCGATGCTGCCACTTAGAATATTTTAAGTGCTCTAGGACAGCATGAAACATCCTGCGCGGTGGCACGCCCAATCTAGAAGTTTTTTGACGTAACGCTCCCATGCCGAATGACCGAAAAGGGTCGAAAGAAGTCTATCGACCTATCGACCTATCGACCTATCGACATGAGGAACTCCAGCAGTAAGTTAAAACGAGTAAAAACCATGAAAAGTAGGCCCCTTTCTATCCTGTAACATAGGATGCAATTCTACCCCCTGTTTTTCCATTAAACCCAAACTTATGAAACCGAACTCTTAATCAACTAGTAACGTTTTATCCTTATTCGGGTCGCACATAGAACCTGCTTGAAGCCATACATTCTGCTCATACAATGTATGACCAACATCCAAACCCGTATTTTAAATTAATCGCTTAAAAAAAATGAGTTAAGAGTTTTCAATTACTGACATTACAGGTGTAAACGTTTCCCTCCGCCTCCACCAATTCGTTGAAATATTCTTTATATTTCAAACTATTACCAGATGCAAGGGGAACCAGAAATGGGGACTCGTAAATTTTGGTCATACATTCTCGTACGTCGTTTTTAACTTAACACCTCGCAAAAATCCGTATTTAAAACTGCAAATGCCGAGTCACTACCGGACATAGACACTGTCTCTTAAGAGTGTGCACACTAAAAAATCGATGACATAATAAAAACACGCATGAAAATATGTTTTTCCGCCGTCTCAGGTACTAGAGATTGTAGTTTTCTTAATGTCTTTGGAAGGGGCTGCGTTGTGGCGAAGTCACTCTTTGAGCAGTCCCTTTGCCAAACTTGTTAAGTGTTTTTTATCTCTGACCCCGAATGTTCACTTGGCATGCACCAATCAACATTTATGACAAAGGGCTAAACCTTCTGGCACATACTATTAACCTGACCTATTAGCCCAATCGTCAATGATGTATACCCGATAAAAACCAACGAAGGATAGGAATTCCAGACAATCAAGATCGAGTATCTTTAGACGATAGGGCTTCCCCTCTCGCGTTAAACCAAGCAATCAGGATACCTGCAGCGATACCAGACATATGACCCGCCCAAGATATATTTGGACGTAGATCAAAGACGGTGAAAACCAGGCCGCCATAGAAAACCAAAGTGATAACAGCCATTGAGATGGCTTTGATCGAGCGCCGAAAATACGCGTCGGCAAGAACAAATGCCCATAAACCCAAAACCATTCCGCTCGCACCAATGTGATACGCTTGGCTACCGATCAGCCAAGTGCCAAGACCCGCCAAAACAATCGTGATGACCGTCAATTCCCAGAATAATGCGCGCTGCTTGAGCTGAATGAGAAACCCCAGCCCCAATAAAGGCAGACTGTTCGCAATGATATGTAGCAGGCTGCCATGAATAAGCGGTGCAAGGGGGATATGTAACAAACCAGAAAATGTTCTCGGTAGAATGCCGTATTGGTGCAGGTTCCCCGGCATCAACCACTGCACAGCATGCACTGCCCACATAATACCTAGCAGATAAATAACATCGGGGAATTTTAGCTTGCTGCGGCCTGCCATTGGCGTTACATCCTGAGACATTGGCTGACTTGCTCAACCGATATCTCTTGCTCTTCCCGAATCAAAGAAATAATGCCCGTTCCAGTGCAGTTCTGGTCGGGTGGAGGGTTGCTGTGTACACCAGCGTCATCAATGTAGGCCATCGGCATACCGAAGTCGTTATTCACAAAGGAAAAGACGATATCTTTCCACTTCAAGCTGGAAAAAGAGACATCAATCCGCGACATGTGACTTTCTTCATGGGTAAAGAGATTTTCCAAAACTGCTTCTGTCCCTGGCGCGACAAGCGATCGCACCAATAGCTCGGGGTAGGCACGTATGGGCCGAATGACGATCGTCGCCCCCGCCTTTTTTAAACGTTCACGATTGGAGTCGATGGAGCATTCGGCGGCAATGATTGCCCGTGTACCCAACTCTTGTATACGGTTTAAGACATCAAAAGAGAGGCTGTCAAACATTGGATCACCGGCATTCTTGGCTAATATCACAATGTATTTGGCTTCGGCAACATTAACGGCCGCCAAGTTCTCGTTATTTTCCGCCACGCCATTATAGTGAACAACACCGTGCTGACTGATCGCCTGGGGCAGACCATTTGGGTACTTCCGCGTTAAAATCTGTATCGGTAACTTTTCAAATTCTGGCGTCGCTCGAATTTGCCCAAGCAGTCGGTCCAGATAAGTATCAGTATTTTCATCGGGTGTATTGATGATTAACAGATGATTTTTCATATCGTCCCACATCCAATTACCTTTATGTTTATCCACTCGAGCTTGAATTCGGTATTCAACAAATTCTGCGGCTAACTGTGCTAACAATGCTATGGCAAATATATACATGCACACGATAGTGAACAGTCGCCCTTGCCAACTAGCGGCGGAAAAATCTCCATACCCGACGGTGGTTGCCGTGGTTGCTGAAAGCCAAAATGCATCGCCCCAGGCTAGTTTCTCAAAATACACCATCGCTAAAGAATGGATAAAGATCAAACCCAGGAGCAGCAACAGCAAACGACCGAGCTTCAACAACACATGCTGGTCGCGGTGTTTGGAATACTGCTGGGTGTATTTCAAGTAACGACGCCCCTTCCAATACTGAAGGACCATGAATCGTTGAATCATCCGTCTGCCTTATCCTTATTTTTGCCCTTTTCCTGATCCTTCTCTTGGCCGTGATCCGTTTCTTGATAGTACCGATTAACCTCTTCTCGAACGCGTCGTTTAATTCCCTTTTCATCCGAACTATCCATATCGTAACGTTGAGCCAAGCATTTCAGGTCTTCATGATTGAACGACAATCCAATGCGTGGTCTTTGAATACGTTGGTAGGAAAGCCCGGCAATTTTTCGAATCACATCGCTCGGATTGATGTTTTCATCAGCGGCATCGTAACGAATACGTTTATTCAATTGTTCTTTGAAGACAAAGTGCATTTGTATTTTTTTTAATGCGTGTTTTTCATCTGACCATTTATCGTCATGTTTAATTGCCATGAGGCCACATCTTTTCAATCACATCCGTTGGACAGAATACTTGTAAAAAGACATCCGTCGATCCGCCATCACCAATCTCAATATTAAGTGCATAGTGGTCATCATCTCCTTCACACTCATGGAAACGTAATTCTTCACCATCACTCGCCTCGGATAGATCTTCTCCTTGGCAGTCACGATCATAGTAATAAGCTTCTTGATCTTTAATTGTTTGCGAATAATGCCCTGTCAACCATCCCTCTAGGGATTCTGGGTGCTCTTGCACTTCTAGCTCTACCCATTCATCAGTCCACAGTTGAGAAAATGCATTCTCGTTAAATAATGTGTATACCTGTTGCCTGGAGATCTTTTTTGCAAAGCATAAGCAGATATCACCGTCATTATCTTCCAGCGACATATAGTAGACGTGATTATTCTCATCCTTAAGAACAATTTCCTTGCTGGTACCCGAGGAGTATTCGTAAGTACCAATTTTGCTAACTTCTAATTGGTTTTCCCGTAGATCCGGCGGTAATGACTCGCGATATTTGAGCGATACGATATCCCCCACCTCAAGCTGGCTCGGCGTTTCAAGCTGCCGCACACTGTCTTTTTTACCCGAGAAAAATTTTTTAAACATACGCTTAGCCAAAGTAAGTAGCGACGACTACCCCGATACAGGGCTTACTTTATAGATAGTGTCACCGTATGGTTTTAACGAGTGCCGCAGCGGTTCTGGCGCTATAAACAGTACCGCTGCATTATTTAAGATGGTGCCTTTAACGATGATTAGTTTAAAGAAGCCAACTACTGGCTTGCTTTTTTCTGCTTTAATCGCTCCAGCACGCTTGCACCACCGGGGCTTTCCGTCTCACCAATGCCCGCCGCCCTGAGCTTAGAGTCCAGCTCGTCGCCCTGTTGTTCTTCTGAAGTCATCCATTCACCGGCTTCCATGCGATCTTCCCAATGAGTCTGTTTATTCTTCACACGCTCCAGCGCTTTCGAGACTCGATGCTCGCTGGCATTGGTTGCTGCAAAATTGGTGGACATCATTGATGTTGCCTTTTGCAACTGCTCAACTGTTTTGATCTTCTCCAATTCGCGCTTATTTTTCTGAATGGTTTTCTCGCGCTGACAAATCATACGGTTGATTTTTTTGACCTGCGAGCTTAAGCCCCGATGTTCGGTACTTTTTTCCGCGGCGTCAGCCTCCAGTTCTGCGATCCGATCAGCCACTTCTACGGCCAGAGCCTCGTTATTGGCCTCCAATGCTTTCATCGCCTTGGATTCGTAATCGCTAATGTCATTGTGTACTGTATTTAATTCACGTTTGAGTTTAATTTCTGTCGCTTTCAGATTGGTGAGCGATTGTTTTGCTTTGCCAATAGCATCTTCGGCATCGCGAATTTCTTGTCCTAAAATACGCATGGCATTGGCATCAACAACTGCCTCTCCAACCTCACTGGCACCACCACGCACCGCCGTTAAAATGTTTCTCAAAATGCTCATGTGTTTGCTCCGCTGTACGAATAGGGGTTAGACCAATAGGGGTTCGACGACCTGAAGCACATCCACGGTATTTTCGGCCTGGACCTCCAGTTCATGGATAATGTTTTCGAAGGCTGTATTGAGGGCCATGGCACCAAATAAAATGTAGGTTTCTCCTTGGCGACCAATGGAACTCAAGGGGATAGCCGGGCTTATAAACAATAACTCTTCATTGAGTTCATTCAACTTGTCGGCTTGAACTTCCGCTACAGAAAACAGTGGCGTAATGGCCAGCAGCTGAGTATCGGTTTTCACAATATTGATGGGAAATTCCTCATTGTTGGAACAAATAACTTCCAGCACACCCTCTTCTGAAAGTACCGCATCAAAACTGGTTCCCTCATCGGTCAGGTGAGCGTTCAATTTGAACGCGAGTTCATTAAGCGACATGAATAGCTCCTTTATGTGCTTCAAAAGCCATATTATGGCTTTCGGGTTTCAATGTATGCCATATTATGGCTTTTTGCAAGTTGTTTCTTGTCAGTGCTCTCACTTGTGAAAAACACCCCGTCCCGCTGCTTCCACGCACGCTGGTGATACTGGTACAACCTGTGGGACCCCAGCGTATTGATTTTGATTGTGCTGGTGTCATTGAAATAAGAGGGTGAAAACACGAATGCAGCGAGTATTTGCTCTCTAGAGAGCCATTGGGAGGGTACTACTAGTGGCTGCTCAGCAGTAGTAGTAATTCTAGCCAATGCCGAGCTGCCCATTACGGTTCCGATCGTCCATCCCCACTCACCGAACGTTGGCACATTGGCATGGTATTGTTCGGTGATGAACCCGGCTGCACGCAACGTTTTGCCAATGGAGATAAAGGCGTCCTTGGTATGGAAGGGAGACGTTGATTGAATACCGATGGCACCATCACCACTCAGTAGTTCTTTGAGTCGTGCATAAAAGAACTCAGAATAAACTTTGTTAATATCGGGGTGGCTCGGGTCCGGCAGGTCAACAATGATGGCATCAAAGTGTCGTTTGGCACTGACCAGCTTTTCGACTTCAACAAAGGCATCACCGAAAATCAGTTGCACCCTGTCATCATTAAATGCATTTTCGTTTAGGGCAGTGAGGCGCTGATTAACCGCTGCCGGTGCCAATGGGTCTTTGCCACCAAAGAGTGCCACCATGTCAGGATCGAGATCAATCAACGTAACTGATTTGGGGTTCCAGCGCAGGATATCTCTTAACGCCAAACCGTCACCCCCGCCGATCACCAAAATATGTTCCTGCCTTGCTGAGGCGAGCAGTGGTGGGTACGTCAAAAAATTGTGGTAAATAACTTCATCATTACTCGAGAATTGCAGTCGACCATTAATGTAAAGACTGGTGATCGCAGGTAACCCTTTGCCGATCAGTCGCTCTGTAATGGTTAAATGTTGGTAGGGTGTGATTTTGGTATACATGACCTGGTCTTTGAACAGGGCATTATGCATATTCTCCATCCATGCAGCACCGCCGACCGCCAGAGAACCGATCAACACCAACAAGACGCCATGTGCGGCCCACAGTTTTACACGCCCAGTCAAATACTGTCGATAGTTGATGAGAAACGCCACACCGATAAGTGCATTCACCAGTGCGGTACTAAGCGCGGCAACAACAACAGGCAATTTCAAACACACCAACACCCACACGGCAGCGCCCACTCCCGCTCCGATGTAGTCGGCACCATAAATCGTTCCCACATTATTTTTGAGGTGCCGTCCGTGTAGGTGTTCACGAATTCTTGCGATTAACGGTATTTCCATACCAATCATCAGTCCGAGTACTGCGCCTGCGACGAAGGGAAGGACTTTAGCGATGCGAGACAGTGAGCGAACCACCTCGCCGTCCGTGGTAATACTTGGATGTAAGCCATAGATCTCTTGCAGGTAGGCGGGAAATGAGAACGCCAGGGAGACACTCATCGAGATAACAATAACAGCGGTCGCACCGACAAAGCCAATGGCCAACTCGAGCCAAACAAAGCCTTTGAATGGACAGCGCACCCATTTAGCGGCAAATGCACCCACGCCCATGGCGACGATCATAATGCCAATCATTGAGTAGATCGTAGATTCAAGTGCACCGAGCACACGACCTGCGTAATGCGCCATTAGGTATTCATAAATCAACCCGCAGGCTGCCAGTGTTCCCATAATGACAATGAGAAAAGCGTCCTGTAGAAAGAGCCTGCGCCGCGAAGGGCTGGGTGTGTTAACAACCATTATTCGTCGTCATGGTTAAGAGAGAACACCCCCTAAAAGTAAACCGATTGCAATAAAAATAGTCGCCTCTACAAATGCGATACCGACATTTTGTTGGTTATCCACTTCTTCGACGACATCAATTTTTGCGAGAATAGCAGTGCGAGCGATCAGTGAGAGAACCGACAGAACGAGGGTCAAACTAACGGCAACCCCGGCCCAACTTGTAGCCGATATTAATGGCTCATAGTGTAAATACTCCACCATACTGCCACCGGCGCTTACCGCTAATGATGTGCCTATAATATGTCCCGCGTAGCGAATTGCCAGCGCCGTATTACCCGCCTCAATCGCTTTTTGAAAACTCTCACCATCATGGCGACGACTGAATATTTGCGCACGCAAGCGTGTCACGATTAGCAACACCAGCTGTGCCGCAATAAAGACCAGCAACACGGGTAACAGCCCTTCCCAGTTCTCGACCTCAACCCAGTTAACCGCCGAGCGAATAATGATCCCTAGTGCGAGAAAATTTGAGGCTTGGATCACCCCGGCACCGACATTATGTTTAGCCACCGCATCTTTGAGTGATAGCTTGTGAAAAATAACCAGATCATTAACGAGAGAACCGACCTTGAGTAACACGATACCCGCAATGGCGTAGGTCACCACATTCAGTGCTTCAGCGAATAAGTCTACGGCGGCATCGCCACTCACTGCGGCTGATAACACCAAGGCCAACGCGCCAGCACCGCCGGCAAAGGAAATCCCAAAGGCGTAGTTGTCTTTTTCCGACAGCTCGACGGTAGTATTAACGCCCGCAAGCAACCCAAAGAGGACGCGGAAGCCACAGATAGCGGCGACCGCAATCGCCAGGTCGATGACAACAATAGCGCTTGTCCAAACTGATAATTCATTAATCATTGAGCTTTCTCCGCTTTACTTGCCGCCAAAAGAACTACGTGATGATCGATAACTGGAACTGCGGTAACTAGAGGTCGTTGTCTTGGATACTGATCTAGCCATCGTTTTTGGCTTGAGCCTCGATTGCGTCCTCGCCACTTGTGCGGTGGTGTGTTTTGTTTTTGCATAGGGGCTGTTAAATGTCTTGCCGCTACGCTTAAACTTATCTTTTGTACGACGCTCTATTGACTCTTGACCACGACGCTGGGCCGGGGAGGTGTAAGCAGAACGACCATAGTCATGGTAATAGCTGTAATCACGGGATCTTCCCCAATTGTTGTAATAGATGGGTCGACGGACGAGGCTTGAAAAGAAAGCATATTGTCCATACCACTGCCAAAACGATCCCCCCGAGCCCCCTGATCGCCAACTACCGTATTGAGGATTGCCAACCAATTGACTCCCGGCACCAAAATCTTCGGCGTCATTAATCCGCGCACTAGCATCTCGGCTCATCGCAGCAACACGCGCCAATTTACCCTCTGACATATCTGACAGCACATTAATTGGGTCGCTCAGCATCATGCCGTAGGTATCTGGATTGGCCGCAACCTCAATAGCAGATAGCTCTTGATAGACTTTACTGACAGGTTCATAGCCAATAGAAGTCGCGTTGGGGATATCTGATTTCGCATCCGACAACCGTGATTCGAGCGACCTGATAATCGGGCCATGCGTCGTAGCATCTTGCGCTAGCGCCTCAGCCAACGGGCCAACGTCCGGCTGACTGTTCCTAATAATTGACGCATATTGTTTTAGTACGCCAACGTTTGCAATGTGGTCCAATTCAATATGTTTCTTTAGACGACTAAGTTTTGTTTCCGTTGACAACACCTGCTGATCCAATTGTTGCTGCCATTTATCCTGCTCTGACGAGCAACCAACCAGTAATACACTTTGGCATAGGAGTAAGACTAAGAACCATTTAGCTTTTTCCACGAAGCCCCCTTAATTATTTGTTGAAGTTCGCAATGCATCGGACAAGGCATCCATCTGCTTCGAAGCGACTGCCGGGATCGGAGTAACATTCGGCGTTGAAATAGTGCAATTGGTCCCTGTTTCAGAGGGATAGCCCCGAGCCACAACCTTAATACAAACCTCGGCATCCGGAAATTGATCGACAATGATCCTCGCGGCTTTCATGGGTTGAGCATCACCACACATAAAGATATCGAATGCCGCATATTGAACTTCGGGCCAGGTATGGACTGTAATATGTGATTCGGCAAGGACGAGAACACCGGTGATACCACCATGGCCACCAAATTCGTGAAAATGGTGAACCAAAACCGTTGCACCACCTGCCGCTGCGGCACGTGTCATCAATGCTTTAAGGTCGTCGCTGCCCAGCATGGCATGCTGCCCGCGGCACTCGATCAGCAAGTGTTGCCCCATAATCATCTCAACACCCCTGATTTAATGGTGGCCTTCATTGAACAATCTTTATAAGGCTTCCACGTAAAGATCGTCATATCAAAGCTTTTTTTTGTTAAGTCATCTTGGCCTTCTCCCCAAGCTAATGCCACCATTTGGAGGAGGTTTTCATCTTAAGCTGCTAGGTTAGCAAATACCACAGATGACCTATAGTTTAGTGATCTGTTTGCTCAAATGTGGTTGCCGTTGTGTTGCCAATTAGCAGTATCGTCAATCATTATCCACTCCCCAAGCCTCTTCAATACGGTAAAACCAGCACTGGTTTAAACATGTGTGTTCAAACGCTCCAGTCTGAGCCGGCCGCATAGCATCAGATAACCATAATGGGGGGGGGGATTTATTTACTTACTTCAAGTAAGTAAATCAGGCCGTTCATCATTGACCAGAAAATACTCGTTACGTCCCTTTTTTACAATAGAGTAGCCATTTGCTGCTATATTGCTTAGATACACGGAGAATAAAAGGGGCATAAAGTTATGAAGCGGGTCTTTGATAGTACTTCTCGTGCATTACTGGCAACACTGATGGCTGCATTTTTAGTGATTCCGTCGGTAAGTGTTGCAAAAAATCTTGTTGAAGAGCCTACCACAGGAGAGATGGTTCTTGATGCTGTAGTGGCACGCCCCATACTGTTGGTGGCAACGGTTGTAGGGACTGCTGTGTATCTGGTCACTTTGCCATTTTCACTAGCGGGCGGTAATGCGGGTGATGCGGGTGAAGCGCTGGTTGTTGGACCGGCAAGAAGCACATTTGTTCGCTGTCTTGGCTGTCGTACTTCGGGCCATCAGGAATAGGGCGCTAAACCAGTGTCCTAAAGCTGGCGGTTCCATGCCTCGGGTTTACCTCTAAAGCGTTCTTACTACCGTGTCGCATTGGTGCCGCATCAGTGCAACATAACCGGTGCACCGGTGTTTGAGACGTTAGCTCATCAGTGACGGAGGGAGGCGGGTCAAGAGTCTATGGCTTTTTTAGACCACCGCCCTAGCTAATCTTTTAGCCGGCCAATTGGACACTTTCAGGAATGGCTAGAATACGGCTTACTAATTACCGACCGAGTCATGATCGATGGAGCCGACAGAGTCTTGAAGCAGCCCCAGCGGATTGTCGCGGATTTCTTCTTCATCAATAATAGGTACGCCACTCCAGATTTTGTACACCACCATATTATGATCAATAACAATCAGAGCATTAAAACTCCACCCCGTTTCAATTCTGTCTCGCTGAAATTTCAATAGGTCCAAAAACACATTGCCAACTCGCTGGCTTTTATAAACGCTAGGCGAAGCTTCATATGCGAGGCAAGCCTCACGAGCAGCCACACATGCGCGCACACTTGGCGGCAAATCTTCCTGTCTGACTGAATTACTTGGATTAAATTTTCTAATAATGTCCAGATAAGACAAAATTCTCACATTTGGCGTGCTATAGGGATCAAACCCAAGCTCTTTTAAATCAGAGGTGACTGTCTCGAATGGAACAATCCTGTCATATGATGCTTTTGCCTGCTCAAAAGTCTCCCACTGGGACTTTCTTGTAGCCTCACCCGTTGGCAAGCTGCTGCTGCACGATGCCAACATCACTACCACCAAAGGAAGGAGGCACCAATTCAGCACAGAAAGCACATTATTTTTCTTCATAACAGCCTATCTACCTGCTTAAACTTCTTCAATCATTACATTAAAGCTAGTCTAAACGAAAGGGCTTCCGTCATTGGTGGGCCAATACACATAAAATAGCTTTTTACAGCGATGTCTCCCACCAAAAAACGCCCATAGAATGGAGGCTTTATGTGTAACCTAAACCAAGAATCTGATTTTTGAATCTACCGAACCACTAAATACAATGCACGGCCACTGCGGTTTATCTGCAGTAACACCGATTGGTTATTGTGAGCTAAGGCTTTCTTAAAGCTCTTGATATCGCGCACCCGCTGACGGTTTGCACCCACAATAATATCCCCAGGTCGCAAACCACTGTAAGCTGCCGCAGAATTAGGTGACAACCCCGCTACCACAACACCCTCACCATCAAGGTTATTCTCAAACCGGGCGCCGTCCAACAGGCCATGAAGTTTATTGCTAATAGAGGCAAGCTCCTGTGGCTCGCCCACTTCTACATTTACCTTTTGAGTTTTACCTTCCCTGATCAAGGAGAGCTTAACCTTATCTCCAATTTCCTTGATGCCAATCTGACTGCGCAACTTACCCGTAGAAGTCGTCTTCTCCCCATCAACGGCAATAATAACATCACCCGGTTGAAGCCCGGCCTTCTCGGCTGAAGAACCTTCACTGACACCGGTTACCAGCACACCTTGCTGACCATTTTTCAGGTCAAATGCCTCTCTCAGCTCGGGGGATATATCCTGTATCCCAATCCCCAATTGTCCACGGCGCACTTCCCCATGAGCAATGATTTGCTTCATGCTGGCCTTAGCCATATTCACTGGGATTGCGAAGCCAATCCCCACATTCCCTCCAGCAGGTGCAAGAATAGCCGTGTTGATACCAATCAGCTCGCCACGCAAATTAACCAAAGCACCACCGGAATTACCTGGATTGATAGAGGCGTCTGTCTGGATAAAGTTTTCATAGCCCTCTATACCCAACCCTGTTCGCCCTAAAGCACTAACCACACCAGTAGTCACTGTCTGACCCAGGCCAAAGGGGCTGCCAATGGCAACAACAAAGTCACCCACTTCCAACTCACTTGAATTGCCCAAGGGTACTTCAGCCAAGTTTTTAGCATCAATGTGGAGAATAGCAATATCCAGTTCTGGATCAGAGCCCTTCACCTCGGCAATAAAAGAACGTCCATCTGCTAATGAAATCTGCACTTCATCAGCACCATCAATCACGTGAGAATTGGTCATCACGATGCCATTAATGGCGTCGACAATAACTCCGGACCCGGCACTTTGCTGACGCTTTTTTGGTGCCTGTCTGGGCATCTTCTGTTGATCGGGGACATTAAAAAAACGTCTAAAAAAAGGGTCATTCAACAGTGGGTTTTGAGCTTGTCGTTTAGAAAAAGTAGCAATATTAACAACGGCTGGATTGACCTGTTTCAGCATGGGCGACAGTGAAGGCAGCTTATTGCCATCTCCATCTGATAGCGGCAATGCGGCTTGCGCTACCACCGTAAAACAAAGCATGGATACCACAAACAACCATTGACGAACTTGCTGCATAGTACTACTCCTGATTATTACTGATTTATCACACGACTTGTTTGGGTCCAAACTGAATCAGCGCCAAAGGTCAGAGATGAACATATCTATTATGACCAATTTTTCCAGCACTTTATGCCCAAGTGTCACTGAGACAGGAATCTCCTAAAAAAATTCCGACACATCCTACTTAAACTAATTACTGACAACCGGCTCAGACAAAAATGATGGCATTGTTACAGTACTGACCAGCTGTATATTCGAAACCCCAAAAAAGGGGAGCCCCTAACGCACCACCAATACCGAAACAGGTGCAAAAAGTGACACCTGGTGACTTAACGTACCCAGCCCCTGCTGTTCTTTATTAAAAGTACGGGAGGTCATCACAATCAAATCAATTTCTCTTTCTTGAGAAAACTTTAGGATTTCTTGTGCCCGCTTGCCTACTAGAATAGTTATATCAATGGGGACATCAACAAAATCTGTTTTAAATCGATTCTGCCAATCACTCAATTTATGATTAGCCTTTTCTGCGAGCTTTAAATAGAAATCTTCTATTTCCTCATCAGCGTCATCGCCCACTTTTTCTACGACATGTAACAAATGAACACTGCCATGATTTTGTGAAGCCATGGTTAATGCCGTATGAATGGAGAGCTCACTCTTATCCGCCAAATCTGTAGGCACCAGAATATTCTTATACATCATCAAATCCTGTCGAAAGTTTTTTGCAGAGTCCACCGAGAGTGCACTAAAAGAATAGACTCAGATGGTGAAGCATTCAATGTCACAAAACAAACGAGCCCCTACATAATCCCTCTACACCATTAGACCCAACTTATTGTATGAATAGCTTTACCTTGGTCAGATAGCGTGCGACGCCTCTAACACGCTAATATGTGATGAACTATTTAGACCAATAACACATATCTAGAGGTGACAACGATGAAAGCAGTAGTACTGGAAGAGCTGGGAGGACCAGAGCAACTACACATTCAAGAAGTGGATACACCGTCACCCAAAACTGGTGAAGTCAGGGTCAAACTACAGGCTTCTGCACTTAATCGCCGTGACTATTGGATCACCAACGGGCAATACCCTGGTATGCAACTACCCTGTATTACAGGGTCTGATGGTGCTGGTATTGTAGATATGGTCGGCGAGGACGTAGACCCCAACCTTGTCGGGCAAGAAGTTGTCCTTTACCCCGCCCGGGGGTGGGGAGATAACGAAGCCTATTTCGGCCCTGATTTTCGTGTTCTTGGCATGCCAGACCAAGGCACTTTTGCTGAATATATATGTGTACCATGGACAGGCATCCACAGAAAACCTGAACACCTGAGCTGGGAACAAGCAGCGGCAATACCACTAGCCGGACTGACATCCTGGCGAGCTGTGGTTACCCAGGCTAACGTCAAATCTGGTGACAAAGTGCTTATTACCGGTGCGGGCAGCGGGGTCTCCACATTTGCCATACTTTGGTGCGTTAACCTAGGCGCTGAGGTTTATGTGAGCACCAGTAGCGAAGAAAAACTGGACGCGGCCAAAGCATTAGGCGCCGTAGCTGGAGAAAACTACAAAGATCCCGAGTGTTACAAAAAACTTCGACAGCAGTCCGGTGGATTTAATGCTGTTATCGACAGTGCAGGAGGTGATGCTCTGAACAGCATTTTGAATACCCTTCTACCCGCAGGACGCTTTGTGTTTTTTGGATCAACCCTCGGCAATCCTGACAAAGGTCTCCCCCTTGCCAAGCTATTCTTTCAACACATCCGCATTCAAGGCACGACGATGGGCAGTAATGCCGAATTTGAATCCATGTTGAATTTTCTAAGCGCTAAAAAAATTGAACCCGTCATAGACCGAGTCTTACCTTTGTCACAAGCAGCGGAAGCTCATAAACTGATGGAAACCTTTAGCCATACCGGAAAAATAGTTCTGAAAAACACCTAATCAGTTACCACTGTAAGAAGGCTTATTTGTTTCCCTACACTTATTTCCCCTAGACTTGTTTTTCTAAAGATTCCAAAACAGTAACATAAGCCTGATGACAAATAGAGATCAGCGCCAATGAGTTCCCCCAGAGGACAATTTTCATCAAAAACCGGTTTTATACTGGCAGCCTCCGGCTCCGCTGTGGGCTTGGGCAATATCTGGGGGTTTCCTACCAATGCTGCAGAAAATGGTGGTGGCGCCTTTGTACTGATTTATTTCGTACTGGCATTCTGTCTCGCATACCCAGCACTGATGGCCGAGCTAATTATTGGCCGACATACTAAATCCAATATGGTCAGTGCACTGCAAAAAATCTCGACGGGAGCAATTGCGAAAAATGTAGGGAAACTTACTGGCTTCTATGGGGTCATTATCGCCACTCTGATTCTCAGTTTTTACAGTATTGTCGCGGGCTGGATGCTGGCATTTTTGCTGGAGCCTCTCTCAACGGTAACAGGGCTATCTGGCGTTTCTATGTGGCTAACTGAGTTTAGTCATGCACGCAATATCATTTTCAGTGCAGTATTTATGGTTCTGACCACAGCAGTTATTAGCGCAGGCGTTGAACAAGGCATCGAAAAATGGTCCTGTCGCTTAATGCCATCCATGTTACTGCTCATGGTGTGTTTGATTGTCTATGTAATGTTTCAAGAAGGCGCCATAGCCGGGCTCAAAGTCTATTTGCTACCAGACTTCCGGCAAATAGGGGACCCACAGTTGATTGCCAGCGCGATGGGGCAGGCATTCTTTTCTCTTTCCCTCGGCGTCGGTACCATGCTGATCTACGGATCCTATTTAAGTCCCGATGAAAACCTACCCGCCATGGGAGCCATTGTTACCATTGTCGATTCATCCATTGCCTTCCTGGCAGGGTTGCTCGTGCTACCAGCCCTATTCGTCGCCCAACAACAGGGTGTCACCATTTATAACGAGGCAGGTAACCTGATTGCGGGGCCAGACCTGATTTTTCAAACATTGCCCACCCTTTTTCACAGTATGGGTGCTATTGGTATTCCCGTCGCTCTGGTTTTCTTTTGCCTGATGACCATTGCTGCACTGACCTCCTCCATATCGATGCTGGAAGTTCCCGTTTCTTATACCATCGAAAACCACGGAGCAAGCCGCCATACTGCGGCTTGGTTAATTGGTGTTGTCGTCTTTGTACTCAGTGGCCTAATCGCCCTAAATTTTGACCAGCTATTTAACTTTGTCGTGACGCTCACTACTGAATACAGCCAGCCACTGCTGGGGCTCATGCTATGTATTTTTACTACCTGGGTGTGGCACAGAGATAAGATGCTGACTGAAATTCGCAGTGGATACCCGCAGGTGGAGCAATCATTGTTTTGGAAGATATGGCCCGGTTATGTACGTTTCTGCTGCCCGGCACTTATTCTCTTGATGTTCGTTCAAGGCGTATTGAACTAAAGGCTAGCAGCAACCCCTCCAATTACAGCCAGCGAGAATTCTTGGAAAACTGACTGCGTAAAAACTCCATCTGATCCCCAAGAATACGGCGGGAATTTATCAGCGCCAAATACTCAGCATTATTGGGACGATAAGGTAGAGCCACCAGCTCCATACTGAGCTCCTCAAGCAGGTAATTGGCCTTGTGTTGATTGCAGCGCCGACAAGCTGCAACCACATTTTCCCACTTATCGTCACCACCCCGAGACGTAGGCACAATATGATCACGAGTCAGCTGACCTGAAGAAAACTGCCGAGAGCAATACATACAAAGGGACCCATCTCTGGCAAACAGGGCGGGATTATTGAGTGGATAGGTTGTACGTGGTCTGGCTAGATACTCTCCTCCACAGGCAATAATACTAGGCAACACAACCTGAGACTGAGTTCCATCAACGCGGGAATGGCCGCCCTTCACCACTTTCACCACATCACCCAACGTCCAGACGACCATCTCCCTTGCGAATAGACACACCGCTTCCTGCCACAAAAGCCATTCAATCGGCTGGCCCGCCATGTTAAGTCGCAAAATCCTAGGTTGCACCACTATGCACCTCCACCAACATGTACCCCCATTAGAGCGTCATATTCATTTGACAACACTGGCCCCTAAAACACTGAGTTTTAAAACTGAAAGAATTAAAACTGCGAGTCCTAAGAAGCAAAAACCCCATCAATTTGGATTGATAGGGTCTGAAATGAGAGGGGGAGAGAAAGTTACACCGCTGCATTCTTTTATGCCGGAGATAACTAAAATACAAATTCACCAGCCAGTTTATTTCATAACTGTTGAAGGCTTACTCTCCCTTAAAGGGTGTAGTTACCACCATCATAACCCTGAGGGGACTACTGTCAAGCTGAGGAATTCAGGCAAAATAAAGCCCTGATACACAAGTGTATCAGGGCTTTAAGGCAGTACAGGAATATGCTGTCCGTGCATGGACTAAACAACCAACCATCCGTGCTATTCCATGGTGTTACACATCCGTGTGCAGCAACTTCCATGCGCGAGAGACTATCCCCCTTTTACCTATTTGGAACTATTGGGGTTTTTCTGTTTTTGGTGTAGGAAATAGCCTACAAACATGCACCCTGATAAAATTGACCCACCACTACGGCTCAGTTAGTGTTGCACCTTTATTTTTGGAGGGAATACCGTGGCAGCTCGGAAAAAGTCTGTTGATTTTGAACATAAACTCAGCCAACTGGAAATACTGGTCAGTGAAATGGAAAAAGGTTCTCTGAGCCTTGAGGATTCACTCAAAGCCTTTGAAGATGGCATCAAGATTACCCGTGAATGCCAACAAGCACTTAAAGACGCCGAACAGAAAGTTGAAATACTCACCCGAGACTCCGCTCAACCGACCCCCTTTGAGCCTGAGAGCGAGTAATGGGAGATATCCCTTTCTCCGAATTTCTCAGCACTAACCAACAGCGCGTTGATCGGCAATTAGACACGTTACTTCCTGATGATGAGGACTCTGCAAGCCAATTATTCGCCGCACTCCGATACAGTGTATTCAATGGCGGGAAGCGTATACG
>DRHD01000268.1 GCA_011049795.1 Porticoccus sp. | reverse complement strand
AGATGTGTATAAGAGACAGGTAAACGTCACTCGATGTAGTGGCAATCTGGCATACAACCTCAAACCACATGCCCGCCACGGGTGTTGGTAACGTAATAAGCCCACCATCCGCAGTATTGAAAATAACCAACGCACCGGATTGATCCGCTGCTAATTGATAGTTCACTGTCCCAATACCTTGTCCTGCACGAGTACCGCTTGCCGAAAATGTAATTACCTCACGATGGATACCCTTAGCGACACTACCATTACCTTCCTGGCTGGAGATTGACTCTAGTTCTGCTGAAATAGTCATACTATTCTCCTAAGTAGTGAAGGGGGTAGTCCAGGTTCCTGTGCCCTGTAAAACCCCTTGTGTGATGGCCCACTGCGAACTGTTTATTGCAGTGAGGACGAAGTTGTCACCGATTAGCCCGCCTGTAGTGCTGCCGTTCGACGTTATGCCAAGGTGGGTTGATCCGTTTGCGGGAAACATACCTCCAGATTCCGTTATACCCGAACTGCCGCCTATAATTGCACCAATGATAAAATCACCAGTTGCACAATTGACGGAGTTGCTATCAGAAGCCGTTACAGACAACGCAGTGCCAAACTCAAACCACAAGCCTGCTTCGGCTGCTGGTAGAGTAAAGACGCCACCATCGGCAGCACCAAAGAGGCATAATGCCCCCGATTCATCTGCCGACAGTATGTACGGGAAGGTTGTGTTATCCGTTCCCGAAATGATTTCACGATGCACACCACGTAACCGACAACCCGGCGTTGAGCCGATGCCCAGACTTTCAACTTCTTGAGTAATAGTCATAATAATTACCCCTTAGTTGTTGACCCTGCAAGCCCATTCCGGTCGTAGTACTTTATTGCCGTAAAGGATATCAAGTCGTAAGAGCAGTTCATCATTTCTGATGTCGCTACCCTGCCAGCACCTGATGCTCAAGCCGTCCTGAACTCGTCGAACGCAACGAATCGCATCATCCATAATCGGAAGGTCTGCCGTTACAAACGTGGCAAACTCTTTCGCATAAATGATGTTCTGGCGATAAGATGTGGAAGCGGAACCGTACCAAGTCATTGCTGCTTCGTTAAATGTGCTGACAGCAAGATCAGCACCAACGGAACTACCAACATTCTTCTTAGCGCCCGTCAAATAAGTTGACGGAGATACAGATGCGCTTGTTGCGCCAGTAGCAGTAATGGTGAACTGCTTCAGATGAGAATAGGCAGCCTTCGTTTCAGGATGCACATCATAAATACCGGCAACCGTGAAAATCGATCCAACAACCTGATTTGCTTGCGACAAATCCTCACTAACTGCTATCGAACTTCCGCCATCTGTAACGAGGGCGTCAGCATTGGTATTAGCAGTTACGTCAGATCCATTGGCAAGTGCCCAGGTCTTTTCATTCTCAAACAGCTCAACACCAGCATAACGACCAATGTAGCCTTCCGAAAAACTCTTTTCGAGTTCAGCTTTCTTGTGGAAGATGCCTTTGATGCCGTTGGATATAGTACCCATTGTTACTGAGTCGAACTGACCAGAACGATTGGACGGTGCTAACTGTTGATTCAGCTTTGCACGACCCTGTGTGATCGCATTCAGGTTTGCTGATGCACCAACCACAGTCCCGGCAGTACCTGTGTACTGCGGAATGAGCTTGGTTTGAGCAGCAAGAATGTCGCCTTCGATACCAGCAACAAGTACTTTCACTGCCGGTTCGATGAAACGCCGTGACAATTCATCAATCGACAAAGTTAGTTCTGCCGAGTTGAATTTCATGTCAACACCGTCTTGTGTTGCGACGGTTACGTTTTGAGTCGTTTCCGCCTGGTCCTGAACGTCCATGACCCTTGAGCCTTTACGCCTTACGTATTGGTTCGGATTGCGTACACGCAATGTATCCCCGATTTCCCACCCCTTCTTTGCGTATTGAGAGTCATACGAGCTGTCAATAGTCTTGAGGTAGGTCAGGTTTTCATGCGCTACACGCAATGATTCGCGTGCCACCATGTCGATGACACTTAATGTATTAGACATTATTTAATTTCCTGATTAACGCGCCGCGATTTGCTTATTTCGCCAATCTCGATACTCCTTGTCCGTCATGTCCGAGGGGTCTTTGGTTACTTTCGCCCTGGATGTACTGATCGGACTTGGAGGTTCCGGCGCAGTTGATGTGGTAGGAGACGGAGACGGTTTGCCGAGATTGCTTTCAATCTTGCCCAATTCAATAGCTACACCAACGGAGTTTTTCTGTGCGATCCGGTAAGCTATCTCTGGATGATTGCCGAGGTAATATGTAACCGCAGGACCATTATCGAGTTCCATAAGAACATTCGTCATATCTGGCGTAATGTTCAACGTCGTATTACCGACGATCTCGAAATAGTCCGGGTTACTCTCGGAAAACTCTATTGATTTCTCACTGAATCGGTTTTGTCGTTCTGTAGCTTGGGTGTCCTGGGTTTGTTTCGCTGATACGTCTTCAGCCGTCTTGCTGAGTTCAACAACCGCTTCATTGGCTTTGTAGTCAATGCTCTTTTGCGTGAAATCCGCAAGTGCATCGGCATACCTTTCAATGTCGTGGTCGTACTCAGCAAGGTTGGGCCGTGTTGGGGGTTCT
>DRHD01000267.1 GCA_011049795.1 Porticoccus sp. | reverse complement strand
GTTGGGGCGTAAGGTGAGCAAATTAACTCTGAAGCACAACCAACACTTTATAGCGCTTGGTGGCATCTTCCATATGTACTACCGCCTGGTTGCATAGTCAATTTGGGGCCGGATGTGTTTACACTACCGGCAATGAAGTGATTTGTATATATTCTATGACTGTACTGAAATAACTAGAACTTTAACAACCAAAGCATAGTTTCTGAGGCCTCATTGGCATCACCCAATGCTCAAGAAATGTCTTCTCTAAGGCAAAAAACAAAACCGACTGCCGTTCATGGGCGCGTTTTTGCTTGATCTGAACCTCATTTTTCTGCATTTCCTGCCTGTTTTTGGCTTCCAGGAAGCGCTGGATACGCCGCACATTGATCATGGCGGCTGATCCGATCAGCATACACGTCATGCGGAACTGTCCCCGCACAGGCAGTTTGCCTGCCGGAAAAGGATGTTTGACCAGCCGCATAGTGGCCTCAACCGCGGCTCGTAAATTGCGGCCTTCTTTTTGGTGAGCTAAACTTCGCCGTCGTCGTTGGGCCACATGAGCCTGTGAGAGGCTGAAATACAGGCGATGGCGCTGGTCGCGTTTTCCTGGTTTAGCGGGGCACTTCTCGGCTTGATAAAAGGGACACTGCTGGCAAGTGCGTTGGTCAAAATGGGCGACGAAGCCTTTCTTCTTACTCCCCGTATGCACCGGAACATGTTGTCCTTGCGGGCAGGTGATCTGAACCGGTTTGCCACGCTTGTTCTGCTTGATCTCGAAATCGGCTAAGTGCAGTTTCTCTGGATTGGGAGTGCGCCCACGTATAGCGGTTTGAATTTGGGTCACCTGGTATTCATTCAGCACCAGATCGGCTTCCGGACTGCCATGCCCCCCATCGGTGTAGATCATGTCCAGATTAGTGCGCTCCTTCAAATTGGGAAGCGCCTCCACCAGCATCCGGGCGTCATCGGTGTTATTGGACTCTACCTGGACCTTGGTGATCAACTGCATGGGGTTCTCCGGATCACAGGTTTCGGTCAGGTTAGCCACGTATCCCCGGTGAGATTTACCAGCCTTCTCCCGGTAGGTGGCTTCCAGATCATCCGGGGATTGCAGACTGCTGGCGCTTAACTCCTCGCCAGTTTTGACTTCGACAGCCTGTTCTTCAACTCGGAAGTGTTCGCCATAGACCCGCTCCAGCACCTGGTAGACCGGATCGCCGGCATAAGCCTCTTTTAACTCGCTCAACAAGCGCTGCATTAAGACGCCAATCTGTTGCAATTGTCCGGCAGTGTCCTGGCCTTTAACCCGGTAAACGTACTGCCCGGCTTGGCCGTTGAGATAGGGCGCAAAGGCTTCGCAGTAACGTTCCTGGTAGCTCTCGCTCAACATGCGGTGCACCCGCTGGAGGACTTCCACCAGCAATTGTAGGCGGCCCATCTCCCGGATATTGCTGGCCACCATTGTGCTGTCCATGCGTTGCTTGCCCGTCTTGAGTTGAAAGGCGGCAATCTGCTCGTCGGTGACCTGTTCAAAGGCCTGATCCAGCAGGTTGATGCCGTTCTCTTGCATATATCGGCTGAGCCGCTGGCGGAAGTTGTACAGGGTGCGCAGTTCAAAGTCCCCCTCTCCCAGTTGGTGGTAACCCAGGGCATAACGCACCTGCATGTTATAGATGAAACCATCGTACAGTTCTTCGTCGCTCCAGCCATGGCCCGCCTTGAGGTATTCCAGCGCTACCAAAACGTTCACCGGAATATTGGGGCGGGAAGGGATATCGGCGTAAAGCACTGCAAAGGGTTCTTCCTTCAAACGGCAGAAGAATTCCTGGTAGAACACGCCAGCCCAGGATTTTTCCAGACGCTTGCGATGTTTTGTGGGTAGGTCATTGACATTACTTATCAGCAGGGGTTGCAGGTGGCGTTTATTCTTTCGAAACATCGGACGCTCCTCCATTGTGGGGTTACTTTAATCCTACCTCATTTGCTCACTTTTGAGGAGGGTACCCACACCTTTTTTCAGGGGACTCCTACATGTAAATTGTATAATTAATCCTAGCCACCAGACAGTTTACGGTTAGGGGTAAGGAACATACGAAATTTGAAACGGAAGGTCATTAGTCAAACACCTCTCAACCATATTTCTACCAATGCGAAAAATACTGTAATCACGCCGGTCATTACGATCGACCAAACGTCGCTTACCTGACTTGATCACCTTTGATCCAAAAGCAACCAACCAAACATATAACCAGACCACGGCTAAGGTCAATCGAGATAAACGCAAGAAATGTCGCAAATGTGTGCTTTCCAGATCAAAGCCATTTCTTTTGAAATCGCCAAACATTTCTTCGATCCACATGCGAAGGTGATAAGCTCGCAAGGTTGTTTTTTGGGAAGAGCAATTTGTGGCGAGCAACCAGGGTTCTTTTGCACCAACTTTCCAATAGGCCAGAATGTTGACTGGATAAGCGTGCATAGCCGTCAATTGGCAATAGGGCAGCCACACACTTTGGTCGTGCTTGCTCACCAAGCTGTCCAAACGTTGGAAGTTGTTTTTGCCCTTTGGCTTGACCAGATAGCAGCCTTTTTGGCGCAATACGTACTGCCAATGCCACTTTTTGAGCAGTTTCAGCACTTCCACACTGCCAAATTCGGAATCTCCGACCAAGATCACCCTGGTTTGGGGTGGTATCAAGCCATGAACCTGTCTCTTATACACATCT
>DRHD01000266.1 GCA_011049795.1 Porticoccus sp. | reverse complement strand
TCTTTGCCTGGGCAGATGACGATCAAAAGCGGCCGTCAAAAGAAGACATTGAATCGGCCAAGGCTGAACGCGTCAGGCTATCCAAGTTAGAAGCAGACCGAATCCAGGAAAAGATAAACCAGCTCAGGGCGGAGGCTTATTGGGACGGTTACCATGACGCTATGACTGAGCAACACCGCCAACTCTGGCAGGCTCAAGGCATACGCGACGACCTGCAGGACTATTTCAGACTCGGGCACACAACTGACCACGTATTTTACAAGGGCGCCAGTCCCTTCAGGGCCAACGCCATGACTATCCCGTTTTTCGACGTTGGTTGGAAGGCGGTAAATGTGCAGTACAGGCTGACGGACCCACCTGCAGGCGTTGGTAAGTATCGATTCACACACGGACTGCCAACACCCCTATTCCTGACGAATCCATACGACAAGCCCGCCGGCCCAACTCTTCTCGTTGAGGGCGCAAAGAAGGCGATTGTCTGCTTCGACAATATTGACGATCTGAACATTGTGGCCATCCCAAGCAAGGCGCCACCAGCTCGAATCCTGGAATCTCTATCAGAGTGCGACCCGATTTATATCGCCCTGGACCCCGATGCTTATGTGGCCAATGGGGGAAAGCCAGCGGTGAATCGAGTCGTTGCCAAGCTGGGCCGAGAACGCTGCAGGATCGTCAAACTGCCATGCAAGGCTGATGACCTTTTCACTAGACATGGCGGAACAGCAGCCGATATGAATGAGTTTATTTATCAAGGACTTCCCGTATGAAGGCAAAATACACAAAAGTGCCAAACGATTTTTTAGATTCCATGAGTGAATTGAAACCAGCCGCCTTCAAACTAGCCGTAGCCCTATACCGGCTGACTAATGGATGGCAGAAGACAGAAACAACCGCAACTCTTGACGATCTCGAAAAACTAACCGGTCTATCAAGGCAAGGAATCATCAACGCCAAAAGCGAAATCGGACATCTATTTGCCTACATGAAAAGAGGGCGCTCTTCCCTCTGGATAGTAGTGGGTGAACAGTCAACAGAGTTGACCGAAGATAAAGCCACGAGTCAACAGAGTAGACCATTAGAGTCAACAGAGTTGACTAATAACGGTCAACGGAGTAGACCGACTACCACATACCTAAAGAAATCTTTTAAAGAAAACTCTAAAGATAAAGGATCGGATTCCGATACTTCTGTTGCTGAAATGAAGGCCGCTATTTTAACTGTCACCAAGATGCCTGCTTGGTCTAAAAACGGAAAGGTTGATGCACTTGCTGAGAACTTAATTGGTGACGGTAGAGATGCCAGTATTGTGCTGAAAGAATATCGACGGGGTGGTTGGTGGTATGAATGTGACTGGCGCGGGAAAAAGGGCCAAAAGCCAACGCTGTTTTCAATTGGTGAAACGATTAACGTGGCCGTTGAAGAGGGCCATAAGGTTTTAGGAGTGTCTGATGTCTAGCATAAAAACACCCGAAAAAATTAAACAGCTATCCCGCTTCTACCTTCACAGTCCTGCCGACATATCTCAGTCTTATGTTGCCTGGGCTGAGAAATTGCAGGTAGAAGAGGGCATCACCTACGGCTGCATCCTAGACAAATATATTACCCCGTTGCGACCTGGCAATACGATGGCCGTAGTGTCGCGTCCAGGTCACGGAAAAAGTTCTTTTATGGCCTATTTAGTCATGAGGGAAGCACGAGCCATAATGAAGCGTGGGGCAAGTCGAGAAGAGTGTATCTATTTTGTCGGTTGGGATCAGCCGGCCGAGGAGACTGACGCTTTCTTCCAGGCCAACGGCAACTACACCAGTAGCGACCTGGCATGGGGGCGGGCGGATATTGACCTGATTAGAAAAAACGCCGTCAAGCGGGTTCATCTGCCAATTTATCATATCGCCTACAGCCAGCGCCATGCCGGGATTAAGCGGCCGCCAGCGCCAAAGATGTCTGATGTCTATGACCTGATTCATTACAACACGTATGAGCGCAACCTGAAACCAATGCTCATTGTGCTGGATTATATTCAGAAGATACCTGTTAGGGCTGGAATGAAGCGGGTGGACGCTGTGACTGAGGCGACATTTCAGGCGACAGAATTGGCATCTCGCGTCGGTTGTCCGCTGCTGATTGGGGTTCAGGCTAATAGAGATGTCGATGACAAGAGTATGCCAGTGCCTTCATTAGCTTCAGCTCAATGGGCTAGTGCTATCGAGCAAGAGGCAGATAAGCAGATCGGATTATGGCGCCCTCGAAAAACGCATAACGATATTGACCATCCTACAATTAGTGTGGGTGGCAGAGATTATGTGAATGACGACAACCTGTTTGTGATTAAGTTATTGAAGCAGCGATTTGAGCAGGGCTACGGTGTTTGGGCCGTACGATTTGAGCCACAGACATTGCGCCTACATGACTACGTAGTAGAGGAGCTTCACCTATGACCCGACCTGTGAATGAAGCGAATGCAGCAGCGAATGCTTTGACTGACCAAGAAAAAAAGTTCCGTGATCATGCCGCGGCCAATATTGTAG
>DRHD01000265.1 GCA_011049795.1 Porticoccus sp. | reverse complement strand
GCTGGCTGCAAACTTGGGGTCCTGCGGCAGTGTTGCAACAAGGCACTATCTATCAAGGCCAGGATGTAATGGCTAGTCGTACTGTTGATGGTGCGATTGAAGCGTATAGGATCAGCATACGTACTGGTGCTACTGGTGCTGGTGATGAGACAGCGTTTGTGCTGGTCGAAGACTCAGACGGTACAGAAACCGCGTTAAGTGTAGGTAACGTAGCAGTGAATGTCACTACTGATATCACTGGTCCTACTGTAGATCGGCCACAGCAAACTATCGGCGTATCCATGCACCCTAATGCAAATGGTGAGAATACACTAATATACTTAAAACTTAAACCCTAATTTCTAGGTCTGATGGGCGGTGGGAGTGATGACCTGCCGCCCGGCATTCTAGCTTAGTGTGTAACAGGAGATTAGAATGGCCTTAGTAGCTATTGGCTCGGAAACTCTCACGATTGACGCCACTGCTGGTGGTATTGGATTTACAGTAGCAGAGATTACTAATAAAGTAATCCGTGCTTTTTGTACTGTAGAGACTAACAAAGTACGTATCCAGACTTCTGGTATAACTATCACTGCTGGTGGTACGGAAGGCTCACCTATTAAAAATGTAGGTGGGTCGTTTTATGTTTGGGGTCAACCGGACCTGTTGGCGTTTAAGGCCATACGGCCTGGGGCTGTTAGTGGTACGTTGCAGGTTATCTATGAAGGCGAGGGCGGTTAATGTCTATTGAAGATGTTGCACTACCTACAAGTACTGAGATTGAAGCAGACCAAACATTTGAGGACGGAATTAGATTATTATTTGGTACTGATGAAGATGTAATACGCGTCTTTGACAGTCCGGGTCGTGCGGCTAATGCTGCTTATGCTGGAGTCTTGGCTGGTACGCCTGTTTATGCCAAGGCTATTCCGGCTAATTCTCTGATTGAGTCTAACATCACCGCTGACGGTGACTTTGTTTGGTACACCAACACTGGTGGTAATAGCATTGAGGCCATGCGGATTGATGCTAGTGCTCGGAGTGTGGTATTCCCACAGGACAACGACCCTGTTACCCCGACGCTTGCGTTTCATGATGGGGGAGACGGCTTCTATAGCAACGCTAGCGACCAAATTACAGTAGCTATTGCTGGCATTGGCGAAATTAATATTACTAACCAAGAAATTAGGGGCGGAGGAATCAATAATTTCTCCATCCGACACTCCAAAGTTGTAGGTGGTGGTGAACCTTTCTACACTATTCGTGGTGACGAAAATACTGGGATGGGTTCAGAAGGCTCAGATATACTCTCCTTTTTTGCCGGTGCTTTCGAGATAATGCGGCTGACGGAGAATCTGGTTGCCGATGACGAATCGGCAATCACGATGGCCGGGCCGACTAAGACTACTACTTCCGATGCAACTACTAGTGGACGCATCCTGGACATTCTAGCCCGGACTTACAACTGGGATGGTGGTGTCAACATCACCACTCCCATAGACGGGATCGGGTTGAGGATGCTTGCTCCAGTAATCGCGTCCGACTCCGCTATGGTCATAACCCAACTTAGTACCTTGTATGTGGCAGCGCCCGATGTATCCGATGCTGAAGTAACGGCCACCCTACTCCTGGCTGCTGAGTTTGATGGCGGAGTCCTAATGACTGGAGCTAGATTCCTTGAGACTCAGGGTGCCGACGTAGCTTCAACCAATAACCTGGTTCTCGGTATCGACGGCAATAGCTTTGAGATTACTGGTACGACTGATATCAACTTGCTGTCGAACGCGGGTTGGCAAAACGGTGCGGTAGTCACCCTTATGTTCACTTCGACGGCAACGGTGAAGGATGCCCAAGCGACTTCGAGCGCGAACATCACAATTCTACTCGACGGGTCCGTTGACTTCGATCCAACTGCGGGGGATACTATTACCTTGCGGCTGGGTGAGATTGGTGGAACACAAGCCTGGAGAGAGATTGGAAGGACGGTACTGTAATGGCTAGAGGAGGAAACGTTCTATTTGATAATGAAGGTGCAATCCCTGTACCGAAGATTACCACTCCTACTGCTGAGGGTAGCGTAGCCAAGTTCTACAGCAAGAGCGATAACCGATTTTACTTCCAAGATGGTGCAGGAGTAGAGCACGAGATAGTGGAGGTTGATGTTGAGCATGGGGAGTTTTTCGTCAAGGGAAACGCTACACTCACTACTATAACAGACGCAAACAAAGGCGTCGCGATGGAGCTTGGGGCCGGTGACCATCTAAAAGACTTTACGTTTGTGGCCGGGGCGAATGGTGTAATTACCGATACAGCCAATAACGGTGGCCTGCTTCGGATTACTGACGTTGCTCATGGCCGAGTAACCGGCGACATTCTCAGCATCAATGGGCTGGCTACTGCGTCACAAAATGGTATCACAGTCATCACTAGAATAGATGACGACACCTTCGATTGCCAAAACATTACCTTTGCTACTATTGATGAAACCGGCACATGGCAGATGGGAGCATACCTTTTAACACCAGCAGGCGGCGCTGGTGACTACCGGATTCAGTTCACCTCGACAGTTCTGTCGGCAAGCGCTAACAAGACCTACACAATTCAAGCGATGATCGGCACGGCAGCAGACGACGGCCTATTCGCGGAAGTGAGACTCGCATCATCCGATGTATCCGGCATGGGCTTTGGTGGGATTCATACTCTAGCCGTAGCAGACCGAATATGGATATGCGTCAATGGACTCACTGACGGCACTAACCTTACCCTCAAGCATTTCAATCTCAGCATAAACCGGATTTAATAGGGAGAGACTATGGCAGCAGATAATCAGAGCATTAAGGACGCATTCGCACTATCAGGTAATAGACCAGCGATCACTAATGACCATCTAGCCAGACTCGTGGTGGTCATTGAAGGAACGACTCCTGACGATTTCTGGGATGAAACCTATGACTACTGGAAAGACCGCATCCTTCATCGGGAGCGTAGTTTAGCTGAAGATCAGTTGCCTACTCCCACAGAACTTTAGGAGTTATTATGGTTAATAATG
>DRHD01000264.1 GCA_011049795.1 Porticoccus sp. | reverse complement strand
GGGCTGGAGGTGGATAGTCGTGGGCAAGTCACCATTAATGATAACTATCAAACCTCAGTAGAAAATATCTATGCGGCGGGTGATGTCGTTGGATGGCCTGCGTTGGCTGGTGCTGCCTACGATCAAGGGCGGTCTGCAGCGGCACATATGTGTGGTTTGTCTAAGATTTACCACGTGGATGATGTGGCAACTGGAATCTACACTATTCCTGAAATTAGTTATGTGGGGAAAACCGAGTCAGAGCTTACTGACCAGCAGGTGCCCTATGAAATTGGTCGGGCCTATTTCAAAAATATTGCCAGAGCTCAAATTTCCGGTGAAGAGGTAGGTGTTCTGAAGATTTTATTTCATCAGGAGACACTGGAAATTCTTGGTGTCCATTGTTTTGGCGCTGAAGCTGCGGAGATCATTCATATCGGTCAGGCGATTATGAATCAGACTGGCGAAGCCAATACGATCGAATACTTTATTCGTACAACCTTTAATTACCCAACGATGGCCGAGGCATACCGTCTTGCTGCAATTAATGGCATTAACAGATTGAATAGGGAATCCAGAAAATTGGTTGTTTAGAATGCCCAAGCTGTCAGCTTAGTTCCCTATAGCGACAAAAAAGCCAGAATGCTTAAACAGCATTCTGGCTTTTTTTATATCACTTAGACACTTTTCGAGGCTTTACTCTTTATCGTTACGTTTTAGAACAGAGTGAAGTACATGGTCGTACTCAAAAAAAACGACGAAGTCGGTATATTCCCACGATGAGATAGGTGGATCTCCCACGGGATCATTCCATTCCTGAGGATCACCAAAACGTTTCTGTACCTGATCTTTTGTGATACCTGTAGTTGGGCGCTCTACACTCTGTTTTTCAGCCGCCTGCTGGCCAACAGGAACAATGATAACTTCGGCTGCCAGGGGCATTGATAAGCAGCAAAAAATACTGAAGGGTAATAAATACTTGTTCATGATTTGGATCCCTTATGACCGGTCATGCTCAGTGTGTACTCTGATTATAGCAAGTCAAAACATAGTAAGTGCAACTGTAAAATAATAGGAGTTCTAATAAACAGGCAGTCAATCACATAAATGCCCGCTTGTTTGCCCTTCGGGATTCCGTTTTAATGCGTTGCAATGAATACCAACCTGCCCCTTTTTATCGGATTACGCTATATACGCAGCAAGCGACGCAACGGTTTCGTGTCTTTTGTCTCCTTATTGTCCTTTATTGCAATGGCGCTGGGTATTATGGCGTTAATTGTTGTCTTGTCCGTGATGAATGGTTTTGATCACGAGATCAAAAAAAGAATTCTTAATGTCGTGCCTCATGCCAGTGTGATAAGTGAAGAGGGGGTTTCTGATTGGCTCAAACTGGGCCTTCAAACTCTTGATGTAGAACATGTGGAAGCCTATGCCCCGTTTGTTGAAGGCTATGGTCTATTATCATCATCAGGGCTTAGCCAAGGGGCATTGATACAGGGTATTGATCCGGCGCTGGACGGCGACGTTAGCCCCATCAGCCAGTATATGCTGGCTGGCCAAGTGGCCTATTTACAGCCGGGTGAATATGGCATTGTGTTGGGCAACCTACTGGCACGCTCCCTTGGCGTGATCAATGGTGACTCGGTTATTCTGTCAACGCCTGAACTCAACGTGACACCTGCAGGTATCTTTCCTCGGTATAAACGTTTTCGTGTGATGGGCGTCTTTCAGGTGGGAGCTCAGGTAGATAATGGCTTGGCATTTATTCACTATCAGGACGCCCAGAAACTTTTTCGCCTTAGCAATAAAGTGACTGGTGTGAAGCTACGAGTAGCTGATCCATTTTCGGTAGATATTGTTGCTAAGATACTTGAACAAAAAGTGGGTGAGGACTTGGTGGTAAAAACCTGGACATCAGAGATGAGCAATCTATTCCAGGCGATAAAAATGGAAAAGAAGGTTGTCGGCGTACTGCTGGCAGCCATTATCGCTGTGGCAGCATTTAATATAATTGCTAGCCTGGTATTGATGGTTGCCGACAAGCGTCGAGACATTGCTGTGTTGCGTACCCTGGGTGCCGGAGCGAATACGGTGTCAGGTATTTTTATTGTTCAGGGTAGTGTCATTGGTTTTCTTGGGGTGATTGTCGGTGCGGTACTAGGCTGCCTGCTGGCTTTTTTTATGGGTGATATTGTTAGCTGGCTGGAGCAGTTGATGGGTTTTCAGGTGTTTGATCCAAATATATATTTTATCAGCCAGCTACCCTCAAAGCTGTTGTGGCAGGATGTGGTAATCATTTGTTGTCTCGGCTTAGTGTTAAGTGTGCTCGCCACGTTATACCCCGCCAGGCGTGCTGGTCAGGTATTACCCGCGGAGGCATTGCGTTATGACCACTGATAGAGAATGTGTGTTGAAATGTAGCGGACTATCAAAATACTACATTCAGGGTGCTGATCAGATCGCTGTCATCAGCGATATTTCTCTTAGCATTCACTCAGGGGAGCGAGTGGCCATTGTAGGTGCTTCCGGTTCAGGTAAAACTACCCTGTTGAATTTGTTGGGAGGCTTGGATGACCCTACGGACGGCTCCGTAGAGGTGATGGGTGCTGACTTGGCACCGATTAAGGAATCGGGGCGCGCTCGCCTCCGCAATAAGCATTTGGGCTTTGTCTATCAGTTCCATCATTTACTGGGTGAGTTTAGTGCCCTGGAAAATGTGGCTATGCCATTGTTGATTGGTAAAGTCCCTGTGTCGGAAGCCCGGGTCCGGGCCACTGAAGTTCTTACCCAAGTGGGCTTGGGGCACCGCTGTGACCACAAGCCATCTGAACTCTCCGGAGGGGAACGCCAGAGAGTGGCGATTGCCAGAGCATTAGTTACCCAGCCCTCCTGTGTACTAATGGATGAGCCTACCGGCAACCTTGATCCAGCCACAGCAGAAACCGTGCTAGCTCTGTTGTTGAAATTGAACCGTGAACTGGGTATTAGCTTTGTTGTGGTGACACACGATCGTCATGTGGCCTCTCAAATGGAACGTATTCTGTCTCTTGAGAATGGCACGCTAGTCGATGTGACGTCACCCGTTGAATCTGTGAATACAGATAGCAATAGTGGGTAGCCCTAGTGTTTAAGCCATTTCCGCTTTATGTTGGTCTGAGGAATTTTACATCGGGTAGTAGTAACCGGTTGGTCTCCTTTATTTCTCTCTTGGCTATTCTTGGGCTTGTACTCGGTGTGGCACTGTTGATCGTAGTGATGTCGGTAATGAACGGGTTTGATCATGAGATGGAAGCCCGAATTCTTGGTGCGGTTCCGCATGTCAGACTGTTCAAGGATGGTGGGGTTGAAGATGTTCCTGCTCTCATGGAGGTATTGGAGGCTCAGGAAAATGTGCGTGCCACAATGCCGTTCAATCAAGTCCAAGGGATGCTGACCAGTCGCGGAAAAACACGGCCAGTGGAAGTGTTGGGCGTTGATGGAGCCCTCAGTGGTGAGTTTATCGGTCAATTTGTACTTCCGGAGTTATTGACTAGTTTGCAGGAGAGTGAAAAGGCACTGTTGTTGGCAAAAGGTGTGGCTGAGAAATTGATGGTCTCAGTGGGTGATCGAGTAACACTGCTGGTGCCTCGTGTAGGGGAGCAGGAAAGCCGTCAAATTGTACCAACAATTAGCGCATTTACCGTCGCAGGGGTTTTTGAAACACATACGACCCTTGATCAGAGCCTCGTCTTGGCTCAACTCGAGAGGGTAGGGGTTTTGGCTGGTACCGGTGGTCGGCCTCAGGGGATACAAGTCAAATTGAATGATATTTTTCAGGTGCGCCAAACAGGGTTTGAGCTCCTTCGAGTATTAGCACCGGGTTATCGGTTTTCAGATTGGATTCAAACCCACGGAAACCTTTATCAGGCTATCAGAATGTCTCGGAATATGGTTTCCCTGTTGGTTTTTTTGATTATTGGTATTGCCGTCTTTAATGTTATTTCGATGTTGATGATGACCGTGCTTGATAAGCGTTCTGCCATTGCTATCCTGAAGACTCTAGGTGCGACCAATAGAGAAATTATTACTGTTTTTCTGACTCAGGGGTTTCTTATTGGTGCTGTGGGGTCACTATTGGGTGCCATTATTGGTGTTAGCTGCGCATGGCAGGCATCCGCCATCGTGAGTAATATCGAGTCTCTGCTGGGATTTAATTTTCTTAACTCGGATGTGTATCCCATAGATTTTTTGCCATCAAAACTGGTGTGGAGTGATGTGTTGTCGATTGTCGTCGTGGCACTGGGTTTAAACTTTTTTGCGACGCTATACCCTGCGTTGCGTGCAGCTCGAACTCGGCCCGCTGAAGTGTTGCGTTATGAATAGAACAAGAGAGGTAAGGTATAGGGTTTAGTTTTCCTCTGCAGACTTTTTCTCACGTGCCTTATTGCGCGCGTCCCAATTTTTGATCACTTTCCAGCGCCACAGCCGATGGATGACGACATAGCCTATAGCACCGCTGACCAGGCCACAGAATAAGCTGCCTGTTATTAAGGGGAGCCAAATAGTGCTACCTTGGGCAACGGCCCAATCCCAACTTAGCTCAATACTAAATGTCGTTACCTCATGGCCAAGTAGCCAGGCGCCTGCACCGTAGCTGAACAGAAATATGGGGGCAAAGGTAAGTGGGTTGCTGACCCAGATCAGTGCCATAGCAACGGGCAGATTGGTTCGGAACAAGAGTGCCAGCATTGCAGCGACAAGGGTTTGTCCTGGAATGGGCAAGAAGGCACAAAACAGACCGATAAAGAAGGAGGCAGAGATAGAGGCCCTGTTAATATGAAACAGGTTTGGATCCCTTATTAAAGGTCCCATCCACCGAATAGCACGGCTTTCAACAATTTTATGGGGGTCAGGTAACCACCGTCGTAGAATCTTCTTTGGCATACTCTTGAGAACAATAGAACTAAGGCGCGATTATGCCGAGTTTTATTCAGATACACTACTGCTCAGGTCAAGAGAGTGATAGGTTGTATCTACGCGATACGATAGTTATCGTCTGACCCGAAGTCATATTTTTTGTTGGTATCATAGTTGCCACCATAAGAGAACGAAGGGCTACATGATGGAAACAATCTCCTCCAGCTGGGCGTACACCATTCTCAACTTCTTCGCTGCATTACTTGTTGTCTTGCTTGGGTTGATGATTATTTTGGTGATCGTTCTCTATATTCTTGACGTTACCCAAACTCGACAGGCTATTCGTCGAAATTACCCCGTGATAGGTCGTTTCCGCTATATGTTCGAACATATGGGCGAGTTTTTTCGGCAGTACTTTTTTGCGATGGATCGTGAGGAATTGCCCTTTAATCGCTCGGAACGTTCCTGGGTATACAGGGCAGCTAAAGATATTGATCGCACCCTGGCTTTTGGTTCAACACGTGACTTACGACCTGCGGGCTCTATCTATTTTGTGAATTGTGCATACCCCACCCAGGGTGAAGATGCGGTGGCACCCAGCCCAATAACGATTGGCCCTTATTGCGATCAGCCTTATACAACAGCATCCCTACTCAACATATCTGGAATGAGTTATGGCGCGTTATCGAAGCCTGCTGTTCAAGCGCTATCCCGTGGAGCAGCAAAGTCAGGTTGTTGGTTAAACACGGGTGAAGGTGGGTTATCTCCTTACCACTTAGTGGGAGGGTGTGACATTGTTTTTCAGATTGGCACCGCCAAGTTCGGTGTTGGTGACAGGAAAGGGAACCTCAGTGAAGAGCGTTTGCGTGAGGTTGCAGCACATCCTGAAGTTAAAATGTTTGAAATCAAATTAAGTCAGGGAGCCAAACCCGGTAAGGGCGGGATTTTACCTGGTGCCAAGGTGACAGAAGAAATTGCCACTATCCGTGCCATTGAAGTGGGTGAAGATGCCATAAGCCCTAATCGTCACTCGGAGATTGTCGATGCCGAAAGCCTGTTGAATATGATTGCCAGGGTGCGTGACATTACTGGGAAGCCGGTTGGATTTAAAAGTGTCATTGGTGACACAGATTGGTTAGAAGATTTATTTCGTTTAGTTCTGGAGCGAGGAATAGAGTCAGCCCCGGACTTTATTACTATAGATGGCGCTGAAGGGGGGTCTGGTGCAGCGCCCAAACCATTGCTTGATTTTATGGGGATGCCGATTAATGAGAGCTTGCCCGAGGTGGTAGATGTTCTCCGTGGCTATGGATTGCGCGATAGAATAAAAGTGATTGCCTCTGGAAAAATGATCATTCCTTCCAGCGTGGCTTGGGCGCTGTGTGCGGGTGCAGATTTTGTGGTCAGTGCCCGTGGGTTTATGTTTTCCTTGGGCTGTATTCAGGCGATGCAGTGCAATAAAAATACGTGTCCCACCGGTGTGACGACACATGACCCAAAGCTGCAACGTGGCTTGAATCCTGCGTTAAAATCAGAACGAGTGGCTAATTATGTTTTTAATATGACCTATGATGTTGGGATGATTGCACACTCCTGTGGTGTGTTGGAGCCTCGACAGCTAAAGCGAACCCACGCCAGAATTGTGACTACATCTGGACGTTCCAAGACACTGGAAAGCCTGCACCCTTCAGTGGCTAGCGGAGCCCTGTGTTCAGCTGCGGATGAACAATAAGAGACACAGTGTGGGATAGCTATTTTTAGCTAAATACAAATCATGAACTAAACTGTAATGTAACTTGACCAAGCTGTTTCACATCGGGTGAATTCCCCCATAAAAAAGGGAGTGAAATGGGACGGGCGATCAACAAGACCAGTTTCAGCCAGCGTGACTTTAATGCATTTAGGCGCAAACTACATCGATGTTTGAGTGCGCTTGAGTTGCTTCTGGAACGACCTGGGTTTGGCTGTGGCGAAGCCAGTATCGGTGCTGAATTAGAACTTTATCTCCTGGATCGACAGGGGCTACCTCTTCCCAAAAATGTGGCTATCCAAAAGCAGTTTGATGATCCTCAGCTGGCTCTAGAATTGAATCGCTACAACCTTGAGTACAACCTCAGCCCAGTGAGCGCCACTGGCACACCTTTTTCCACCCTTGAGCAGCAAATGCTTGATGTATTGCGCCGACTTCAGGTTTTAACTGAGAAGGAGGGCGGGTCCGTGTTGCCCATTGGTATTCTGCCCACCCTGCGCAGAGATGATTTTGGTGAAAGCGCAATGACGGATGAACCCCGATATCATGCGCTTGCTAATGTGCTCCATCAGATGCGCGATCAGTCCTGTGGTATCAATATTGATGGGGAGGATGCCATTCATCTGGTTCAGAGTGATGTGACGATGGAAGGGGCCTGTACCTCTTTTCAGCTTCATTATCGAGTGGAACCGGCCCGTTTCACGTCACTGTGGAACTGTATACAGCTGGTCACACCGCTGGTACTTGGTTTGGCTGCCAATTCACCGCTGTTATTAGGACACCGCTTGTGGCATGAAACCCGGGTGCCATTATTCAAGCAATCTATTGATGGCCGAGGTACGGTAGGTTATGAATGGCGGGATCCGGCAAGAGTCAGCTTCGGTCATGGATGGTTGAGTGATGACCCTATGGCATTATTTCGGGAAATGGTGCAGCTATATCGTCCGATGATTCCGCTTCGAACAGATGAAGATCCCGTTAAGGTCGTTGAGCAAGGAGGGATTCCTCGCTTGGAGGAACTCTGCCTTCATGATGGCACCATCTGGTCGTGGAATAGGCCCATTTATGACCCTGAAGGTGATGCGCATCTCAGGATTGAAATGCGTGCCTTACCCGCTGGGCCAACACCCATAGATATGGCCGCAAATTCAGCACTGTTTATTGGTCTGGCTGAAGGATTGGTTGATCAGGTCGCTCCTTTGCTGTCAGCACTTCCATTCCCCTATGCCGAATACAATTTTTATCGAGCATCACAGTTTGGTTTAGAGGCAAAAGTTTTGTGGCCAGATATCACCCAAAATGGATTGCGGGAAAGGCCGTTGGTTGAGGTAGTACGTCAGCTATTGCCCGTAGCCGCCCAGGGGTTAGAAAAAATAGGGGTTGATCACTCGGAGTCTCAACGGTTGCTGGCTGTGATCGACGACCGATTAAGTAATGGTCGTACTGGTGCAATATGGCAGATGACCCAATACTCTAAATTATTATCTGGATCGCTCAGTAGGATGGAGGCCTGTCAGCAGCTAGTTACTGCTTACGGCGAACGCTCAACTTCCAATACGCCCGTCTCGGAATGGAGCGATATTTAACAAGTTCGGAGGTCCCGTTTGATGTCACAAGATGCGGTGTTCCGTCATTGGCACAACCCCACGCCTGAGCAAATTGCTTCCACCGTACCGGATTTTTTAGCCGAGTTGGGCGGGCCGACGATTATTCATCTCAATGGTCGAGATAATTCTCGTTGTCGAGTGATGGTGACGTTATTACACGGCAATGAACCCTCTGGATTAAAGGCTGTTCACCAGATGTTACGTTCGGGCTGCCAACCTGAGGTGAACCTGCTGCTGGCGGTGGTGTATGTTGATGCAGCGCTGGCTGAGCCTCTATTTTCACATCGGTTTTTGCCGAGTCAGCAGGATATGAACCGCCTGTTTTCTCCTCCTTTCGAGGGCTGTCAGGGTGCCGTGGCGAAAGCACTTCTTGAGATTATTCGAGAAGCTCAACCTGAAGCTGTTATTGATATACACAACACCTCTGGGGAAGGACCAGCATTTACTGTTTGCGTGGAGCCCCATACGCGCTATCTAGATTTGGCAACACTGTTTACCCATCGGTTAATTATTACAGGTCATCGTCTTGGTGCCTTGATGGAGGTTTCTGATCTGGGTTGCCCGGTGCTCACGGTAGAGTGCGGAGGCTCTATGCAAGTGCAATCCGATGATATCGCCTATCAGGGCCTGACACGCTTTTTTACCAAGCCTCAGCTGTATACCTCGGTCGCCTTGGAGGAGATGGATGTCTACCATCACCCCGTGCGCCTAGAACTAAATGAAGGGGGACAGCTGTGTTATGACGATGAGCCTCGACCAAATATGGATATTACCCTCCCTTATCACATCGATCGGCGTAACTTTGGTGTAGTTAGGCCAGACACAGCATTGGCTTGGCTGGGGCCGCGTGGTATTCATGTGCTCAGGGCATTAGATGAGCAGGGTGATGATGTTATTGATGACCTTTTTATTGAAGAGGGGGGTAAGCTTTACCCTCGAATAACACTCAAGTTATTTATGGCGACGACTAACCCAGATATCGCCATCAGTGACTGTCTTCTCTATGCAGTAAAAGAAACAGATCACGATTGGGAAGCAACCGCAGATGATGAGGCGGACTGGAAGTAATTCAGACCAACCTCAACGTTATCCAGTGAGGAGGGCCTTGAAGTAGTGAGGGATCACCTCAGAGGCTGGGCCATCATGCTGCTCGTCAAACTGTGAGCTATTGATTGAGGGTTCAAGGTTCAATTCCGCAGTGTGGGCTCCCGCCATTTTGGCTGTTTCAAAAAAACCAGCGGCTGGATAAACATTGCCGGAAGTGCCAATGGCAATAAATAGATCACAGCTGTTCAAGGCCTGGTAAATTTCATTCATGAAGAGGGGCATTTCTCCAAACCATACAACATGAGGCCGCAGGTTCCCTGGCATCCGGCAGCAGGGGCACTTTGACAAGGGGGTGGTGTTTTCTCTGCACTCAAAGATACGGCCAGATTGATGGCAGCGAATTTTTAATAATTCACCGTGCATATGCAATGGGCTGTTTGAGCCTGCCCGCTCATGCAGGTCATCAATATTCTGGGTGATCAGGGTGTAAGTGCCGGAAAATCGTTGCTCAAAATTTGCCAAGGCTAAATGAGCGGGATTAGGCTCTATACCTTGATTGAGTAGCTGGTCGCGTCGCTGATTGTAAAAAAGGTGAACCTTGTCAGGGTCTTTTGCAAACCCTTCAGGGGATGCCACATCCTCAATGTGATGGTCCTCCCAGAGTCCATCACTTGCTCGAAACGTGCGGATACCTGATTCAGCCGATATACCTGCACCGGTTAATACCACCACGGCCTCATAGTGCTTTTTGGACATGAGTTACCTGTTATAGGGAGTCATTTGTAAGAATAACGTAACTTTAATCGACCATTGTGTGAGTGCAACACTAAACTTTTTCTTGACCAATGGGTCACATTGAAAAGATATTCTGGCAGAATCCCCCCATGCGCGATACTCGTCCCTTGTTATTGAACACAGACTTCCCCCCCTTGCAAAGAACAGCACTGACGACCCTACAGGTCAATTTAGGCTATCTCTGCAATCTCAGTTGTACCCATTGCCACGTGAACGCTGGCCCCAGTCGTACAGAATTGATGGATATGGCGACCATAGAGATAGTCCTTGAGGTCTTGAGAGAGAAGAACGTGAAGACGTTAGATCTTACCGGTGGCGCCCCAGAGATGAACCCTCACTTTCGTTATCTGGTTGCAGAAGCCAGTAAATTGGGGGTTGAAGTGATTGATCGCTGTAATCTAACCATTTTGCTGGAGCCGGGGTATCAGGATTTAGCCCAGTTTCTTGCTGACCATAAGGTCACTGTGGTTGCTTCGCTGCCCTGCTTTTCAGAAAAGAATGTAACAGAGCAGCGGGGTAAGGGTGTGTTTGAGCAAAGCATTGATGCACTTAAAACACTCAATAAGATTGGTTACGGGATTGATGAAGGCCTGCCATTGAATCTGGTTTATAACCCCAATGGCGCTTTTTTACCACCGGACCAACAGCAATTGGAAGCGGAGTATAAACTGCGGCTCAGCGAGGATCACGGCATAGTCTTTAATCAGTTATTTACGATAACCAATATGCCCATTAGTCGTTTTGGTGCAGTACTTTTGGCCAAGAATGGGTATGAACAATACATGCAGCTTCTGAAGGATAATTTTTTGGCATTGAATTTGGATACAGTGATGTGTCGGACTACCGTGAGTGTGGACTGGCTTGGCAATCTATATGATTGTGATTTTAATCAAATGCTGGAAACGCCCATGTCAGTGCCTGTAGTAGTGTCAGGGTCAGTATCAGGGTTGGATGAGATGATTGCCTCAGATGGACAGCATCATTTGCGTGACCTACTTACTATGGACGTTACCGGGCATTCTATCGCTATTGCTGACCATTGTTATGGTTGTACGGCGGGTCAGGGCAGTAGCTGTGGCGGCGCTCTGGATTAATGATGGGTGTATTTCTCAGTATCATTATTCCTTCGCTTAATGAGCAGTCAGACATTGGTCCTTGCCTCGAGGCGTTACAACCGCTTCGTGACGTAAGTATTCGGGGTATGGGCGTTGAAGTCATTGTTGCTGATGGTGGGAGCACAGACCATACCCGTGAGCTGGCAGAGTTGTATGCTGACCAAGTGGTGAGTAGTGAACGGGGACGCGCACAACAAATGAATACCGGGGCGGGGTATGCCCGTGGTGAATATCTGATGTTTCTACATGCAGATACCGAGCTACCCTCTGATTTCTCAACGGCCTGGTTGGACGGTCTGAATTGGGGGTTTTTCCCTGTTAAGTTGAGCTGCTCAACATGGCCATTTCGAGTGATCGAGCGTGGGATGAATATACGTTCACAATTGTTCGGTATCGGCACTGGTGACCAGACACTGTTTGTTCGCCGTACATTATTTGAATCTTTCAATGGTTTTGCCAATATTCCCTTGATGGAGGACGTTGAGTTTTGTCGTCGCCTGAAAAGGGTTAGTCAACCCTCATTTCAGCGGGGCGTTGTCACTACCTCGAGTCGTCGGTGGGAGCAACGAGGTATTCTCCGGACTGTTGTGCAGATGTGGCGTCTACGTCTGGCCTACTTTTTAGGTGTTTCTCCCCAATATTTGGCTAGGCAGTACTATTCGCAATAAGAGAGCTATCCAGAATGGCTGTACAGTACCCCGATAGTTGTTTGCTTCAATTTGCAAAAGTCCCCATTCAGGGACGTGTGAAAACACGGCTTCAGCCTGCATTGGGTGAAGCTGGGAGCCTGCAATTACATCGCGCACTGGTGGATTATCAGTTTCGTATTCATCAGGCATCTGCCGTCTCGAACCTGGAATTATGGTGCAGTGCTGAACATGATTTTTTTCATCAATTAATCGAAGACACGGATGTTCAGCTGGTCGAGCAGCAAGGTCGCGATCTCGGCGAGCGAATGGCCAATGCCTTTGCCGAGCGATTGGGACAGTTTAATCGGGTGATTATTATTGGCAGTGACTGCCCAGCCATTAATGGTGAGTATATTACGCAAGCGTTGGAGGCTCTTGATGATGTGCCCGCAGTATTTGGTCCGGCCACGGATGGAGGGTATGTGTTGGTGGGGTTGAACCGTTTAGACCTGAAATTGTTTACAGGGGTTCCCTGGGGTTCTGGGGAGGTGATGGGAGTGACTCGGAAAAGATTGAGTAATCTTGGTTGGCGGTGGAAGGAGTTGCCAGCACTGCCAGATATTGATCGCCCAGATGACCTTGTGGTACTGTCAAATTTCGCTGAATTGAAAAAATGTATGGCTGAAGTGTGACATTGTGCTTCCTGAAAATTTGTGAGCACATCTATAATAATTATTCCTCAAATGGATCAATACGCTAGATAAGGTAAAAAGGGACGTATTTTGAAAAATAACAATCAAAACCAAACTGTTGGGGCGCTCTAATGATGAGCAAGCCACGGCAGGTTTTAGTTGTAGAAGATAATCAGATGAATCTTGAGCTTGTTTGCTACATGCTTGAAGAAATGGATTACGAATATATCGTCGCTGAAGATGGTGCGGTGGCAGTAGATAAATTCAAAAAAGACGATGTTTCGCTGATTTTAATGGATTGCCATATGGCTGGCATGGATGGTTTTCAGGCAACACAAGAGATCCGTAGAATTGAGGGTGAATCGTTTGCTGGCCGACGTGTGCCAATCATTGCATTAACTGCAAATGCTGTTATGGGTGATAAAAATAAATGCCTTGAAATAGGCATGGATGACTATTTAAGCAAGCCATTTAAATTTCACCAGTTGCAGGAGTTAATGACAAAATGGCTTGCTATAGAACAACCGTTCGCGGTGCTGTCGGAGGAAGAACAGACGGTTAGTGAGGTTGTTGAGAATGAGAATAGTGAATCAGAGGATATCGATTTTCAGGTGATTGAAGGTGTTTGTAGCGATCCAGCTGTCATAAAGCAGTTGATAAAGGCTTATTTTGATCAGGCACAGCATATCCTGAATGAGATCCGTTGTGCTGCTGATAATGATGATATCAACAAGCTTAAGTTTTCTGCACATACGTTGAAATCAAGCAGTGCTAATCTCGGCATTAACAATGTGGCTCAAATCTGTCATGACCTTGAGCATTGGCACTTGGAGAAAGGGAATCTATCTATTCCACTGTTGGTTTCCCGCTTGGAGCAAGAGTTTGCCTCTGCGGTCCCTGCGTTGCAGAATTATGAAAGACACTGCTGTGAGAAAAGTTAGAAAACCGGATTAATCATGCAGGTCATCAACATCCTTAAGTTGGGTGCTGAAGATCACTAGATGATTCAATAGACGCGTTGTTTCCTGCCAGTTGATTAAGGGATTGTACCAGACGGTGAGTGTCAATTGGTTTGGTCAGCCAGTCAATGTAGCCATTCGACTGATGATGGTCTTTATCAATTGATGAAATGATAATGATCGGAATGTGTTTAGTGTCCCCGTGAGATTTCAGGATTTTTATAACATCAAAACCACTTTTATCTGAAAGCTTGATATCGAGCAATATAGCCATTGGCTGCAGTTCTCGTGCTTTTTTGATGCCTTCGTCAGCACTGGCTGAGAATTTAGCGAAATAGCCAGCGTCATTGAGTACGGTGGCTAAATATTCCCATAGAAGAACGTCATCTTCAATCACAAGAATGTTGTCGTCTGATGGAGGGGTGTCAGCCGGGGTTTGATGAATGCCGGGGAACTCCATCTCTCTCTCAGTACCAACGTCTTCAGGCTCATCTTGCGACATGGGCAACACAAAACAAAACTTGCAGCCCTTGCCTGGAATGCCGTCACTTTCTACCCAGATCACACCCCTGTGCATTTCTACTAATGTTTTTGTCAGGGGTAGTCCCAATCCTGTTCCCTCTTGGGCTCTGGATAAGGAAGAATCGATTTGTTCAAATTTGTTGAAAACAAGGGTTTGGTGTTCAGGTTTGATGCCCAATCCACTGTCTTGAATACAGATTAGTATGCCTTTAGCATCATTTATATCATGTTTAATATAATTGTTGAGTTGGATATATTTGGTTGACAGGGTTACTTTTCCATTTTTATTTGTGAATTTAATCGCGTTGCGTAACAAGTTTAATAGTATTTGTGTCAGCTTCTTCTGGTCTGCGTCAACAACGATATCTTGTTCGGCTGGATCGATTTTAAAATCAATATTATTGTCCCGAATAAGGGGGGCTAGTGTGGATTTGACTTGTTCTGCAAGCGCTGTCATGGATACTTTGCTTAAGTTAAGGCCATCTTTTCCCGCTTCAATTTTTGAGATGTCAAGAATATCATTAACCAACTCCAGTAAATGGTCACCACTGCTCGAGATATTATTGACAAAACGTATTTGCTTTTCATTCAGCTCTCCAGGACGTCTGCTGAGTAACATTTCTGAATAACCAATAATAGAATTTAATGGCGTACGTAATTCATGAGACATATTGGCGAGGAAATCACTCTTTGCAATATTTGCTGATTCAGCAATTTGCTTTGCTTTATTTAACTGTCTTGTCCGTCGTATTACCTGGTGACTGTAGGCCTGCAGTTTTCTGATCATTAAATTGAACGTGGCGGATAGCGAACCAATTTCATCATATGAGGTGATACGTATTTCTTGGGCCTCGGAAAAATTTCCTTCCGCCAGCGAACGAGTAGATTTTGACATTTCCTTTAAAGGCATTAGCGTTTTATGGATGATGATGTAAGAAATACCAATAGTGATAATGGATACCAGGGATGAAATGACAATAGAAAATAATAATAAACTATTGAATATTGAGTGCAGATGATTCAGTGAAAGCCCCACTCTGGTCCAGCCAACCAGTATCCATTCATTCTCTGTTGAGCCCGTGTCATCATTGGGAAAGTTGTCCTCAAGATTCTGGCTATCTGCAAGTGTGCTCTTGTTGAGCAGCACGGGTGAATAATAGTAATGCAAGTCTTTGCTAGGCTTTGTTTTGTTGTTGTGAGGGCTGTTTTTCTGGCCTCTTCTATGGATGTGAATTTGTTTGGCGTGTTTTTCCCCTTTGGCAACTGCGCTTTCTATAAATAAATCCTGAAGCTTGCTGTTCAGGTGTTTATTATCGCTGGAGGCAATAAGAATTCCTGACTGATTAACGATATGAACAGAGGCGATATCATGTCGGTTTAGCCGACTTTTAATCAGTTGGTCCAGAATATTTTGGTCTTCTATCAGTAGGCCGTAATAACTGTCCTGGGCAAGAGTGCTGGCTTCAGAAAACCCGCGCTTGTCGAGTTCTTCATGCATTACACTGTACATTTTACTGAGAGATAACCAGGTTAATGTCAGGGTAACAAAAAACACCAATGCAACTAGAAATGCGATGCTTTTAACTTTTAAGCTGTTGCATCTAAAAATAATTCTATATTTCGTCAGTGCATTCATTGGTCTAATTACCCAGTGTCGTTATGTTTGATATGGATTTTGGTATCTGGATATTGAGCATTTGGAGCGTTTTTTTATTGATGTGTAGTATTAGTTGTTGTTCATCATGTACTTGCTCCGCGGCCATCGGTTCTTTATGAAGAAACTCACCAACTAACGTTATTGTTTGTTGGGCAATGTATTCCGGTGTTGGGAGGTAGGCACCCAAGAATCCAGCTTTCACTAGATAATTTGAATAAACTAAAGTCGGTTTATTGTTTTCAAGTGCTGTGGTAACCAGGTATTTGTAGGACATGCCATTAATGACGGTGGGGTCCTGAATAAAAATGATGGCATCTATTTCTGGAATAAGCGCCCTAAACACCGAGGGTACTTCTTTGGGTGTTGTTATGGTTTTCAGAAGAATATGAAGGTTTGATGAGTTTTTTGCCTCGTTTATTTCAATCTTCATGTTGCTCATATATTTTTCTGCAGCCATGATGCCAACTTTTTTTACTGCGGGTAGAAATTTCTCCAGAATATGTAATTGCTGAGCAATATCAGGTTTGTCTGATACCTCGTAGATATTTTTATGGGAAGACAGGCTTAGTTTTATGCTGTCGGTCATCGTGTAGATGATATTAATACTTTTCAGTTGATCTATAGCAAGTTGTGTTGCTGGGGTTCCCAGGGTCATGACTGTCGCATTAGCGGGGTTAGTGATTTGCGATTGAATGGATTCAACGATGGTGTTGCTACGTTCTGGTTTCCCATCAAGATCGAACTCTTTGATAATAATGTTATACGGGTTAGCGTTCTTGATTGACGAAATGACTTGATCGATTGCGGGTAGTGATTTGGTTTTTATAATATATAAGGTGTGGGTATCTACTTCTGCCAGGACTGGCGAAGGGCCTACGGTAGCCAGGGTGAGGATACCTATGCAAAGTAAGGCGGCTAACTGATTCATGAATTTATTTGGTCCAATTAACGCCAAAAAGGTAAGTCACATCTGGGCGGAGCCCGGAATCATTAACGGGCAAAATGATATTTGCGTAGACAGACCCACGTTCTGTTAACGCATATTTTATGCCCAGGCCGAGATCATATTTTTCATTGCAACTGTCGTTTTTGTTCGTGATGGTATTTCTGCCCATGAAATCGATAGCTACAGAGGTGTGATGCTTGCCTGAAATTACGTCGTATTCCAACCCCAGATTATACGCTAACTTCTCCTGTCCTGAATTACTGGTATTCATCTCAATACCAACATTTAAATAAGGCGTTAGGGTGCCCTTATTAAGGGGGAATATCGCATCAGCAAGTAACATTGCTTTACCACCAACGTCTTCAATGCCTTGTAGGTTATCCTCATCACCCGTGGGTAATCGAACTTGAAAAAATGACCCTAAGTTCAGTTTCTCACTGTGGTAGAAATGATGTTTTGCATGGATAAACAAATCACCCAGGCCAGTATGACTACCGGAGGCAGACGAGAAAGGACTATCTTCATTGACGGGGTCAAAGTTATGGACAGAACCGTTACCACCAATGGGTGAAAAGACAATGGATGGATCGTTAACAATGGATCCTACCGAAGAGACGCTAACTTCAGTGTGTAAGATTGGGAGGTGAAACCCGACATCCAGGTTTTCAGTTAAGCCATAATTTGTCGACAAGCTTATAAACTGCTGGGTAATGTCTAGATTCAAGGTTAAACGCACCACATCGTCTATAAAGCGGTAGCAATCAGCTGGTGGTGGATTGGGAAACCCCGGGGCCAGGCAGGTAAGTGCGTTGGGCCCCGTATCTACATGTCCTAAGTCAACGGTAAGGTTGTCTAAATCACGCCCATCGAGCTCGGAAAATTTGGTATGGCCATAGGCGATACCAAAAGTTAACACGCCTTTACCCCCGGTTTGGGGGCGTTCTGTCAGAGAGGAACCCAGGCTCTGTGTAGATGTTGTTTGGACAAATTCATCCAGAATGGGGTCGAACTCAAAGGTCAGGCCGACGATTGATGAGAGCGATGGTTGAGAAAAGTCGGACAGTGTCTCAGCTAGCTCTTGTAAGTTTTCCAGACTATCCTGTGCAAAATGCGCGCTATGAGAGAAAAATGGATTATCCTCTAGGGTGACGCCATCGCCACCGTATAAGCTCGGGATGATTTCATTGAGGTCCCTCGCCATTGACTGCGTAGGTAATATGCTTAGATAGGCGAGTATCACCATTTTCGTGAAGTTGCTATATGGATTGGCCATAGACTTTCTTTCGGGTTCAATGTTATTTAAATCGGATCATAGGTTATGTTGTTCCCTACGGTAGCTTAGAAAAGAGCCATAAAAAGGCTGTTATTATGGCTTTTCTAAGTCATTATTTTGAGAGTTGTTAACGGGTTGGGTTGGTGTTGACAGGCAAGAGTTTGCTTCTTGTCTTCGTCGTTGATGGAGGCGTGGTCATTTTGGTGTAACCCATGATTAAAGCTTAACTATATGAAATTAAAGTAATCATTATATTTTCGTCTACTCACTTTATGCCTGCCTTTCAGGAGATGCCCAGTGATTAATTATTGGATCGCTGACGTGGTTGGTATCGAGATGGAGAAGTTTCGGTATGAGTGGCGAAGAAGCATTAGAAGACGACGACTTTGATCTTGAATGGGCTTTAGAGCAGGATGCCAAGGAAGTAGAGAACAGAGTCGATTCTGATATACGACGCCGTTTGGAAGACCAACTTGAAGAGAGGCGTTTGCAAAAAAAGTATCCAAGATTATGATTTCGAGCTGGATTGACCCCGGCGGCCCAGCCTATTTGCATGTTGTTTGATGTTAATCCTGTTATCTTTTCTCTTATTGCCCCAAGTTTTTGGCATAATACCGGCTTTGTTACAGGCCGGATTATCCATTGTCGTCTCAAGCGCCGTCTCAGGCAGCCATTTTTTCATTTAAGTCTCTCGCCTTTGAGCGGGACGATAGGCTGTTGTTTTCTGAGATCAGCGTGGCGCTCGAGCCTGGTGATATTCTCCAGGTCGAAGGGCCCAACGGTTGCGGTAAAACCACCTTATTACGTATTATCTCAACAGCATTAACCCCTACTTCTGGGGCACTGTTTTGGCGTGGTAAGGATATCTCGCTGCATCGCCAAAATTACCTCCATAACTTACTGTTTTTAGGGCATTTACCTGGGCTTAAACAATCTCTTTCACCGGAAGAAAACTTGCAGTGGTGGCGTCGCCTCAATGCCAATAATAGCCTGTTAGGTAACGAAGAGGTGTTGGCCAATATGGGGCTGCGTGGCTATGAAGATGTCCCCTGTTATACATTATCTGCCGGCCAGCAACGTCGTGCTGCACTGGCCAGGTTGCTCATTACCGAGGCGCCTTTGTGGGTGTTGGATGAACCGTTTACCGCCATTGATAAGCAGGGTGTCGCTCAGCTCGAAACATTGTTGAAGGGTCATGTGAAGAAGGGTGGCGTGGTCATACTGTCTACTCATCAGGATTTGGGGATTGAAGGTATTCGCCGGTTACCCCTACCATTGTTGGCGGAGGCGAGCTGATTATGGGCGGTGGCTTTGCAGCTATTCTCCAGCGGGATCTGCTATTGGCGTTTCGTCATAGGGGTGAGATTGCCAATCCGGTGATTTTCTTCTTTATCGTAGTGACATTAGTACCGTTGGGTTTAACGCCAGAAGCCAGTCGATTGGCAGAGATTGCACCAGGTATTTTGTGGGTCATGGCACTCTTGGCGTCATTGCTGTCGGTGGAGGGATTGTTTCAAAGTGATTACCGTGATGGCACATTGGAACAGCTGTTGATTACGCCACAACCTCTTTACCTGATGGTGTTGGCGAAAGTGCTGGCTCATTGGTTAATCACGGGGCTTCCCTTAACTCTTTTGGCGCCGGTTTTAGGTATGATGTTGTCCCTGCCAACGGCGGGGTATTTGCCTCTGGTGTTGAGTCTACTGATGGGCACAGCGGTACTGAGCTTGATTGGTGCCATTGGCGCAGGTTTGACCGTCGCGTTAAGGAAGGGTGGGCTATTGTTGTCACTGATTGTGATGCCACTCTACATGCCAGTACTGATTTTTGGTGCCGGTACGGTTCAGCGAGCGGTTGATGGGTTTTCTGTGGATGGGCCGTTGGCGGTGATGGGCGCATTGCTGGCCTTTTCACTATTAGTCTCCCCGTTCGCTACTGCAGGAGCCCTGCGGGTGAGCATGCACGGTTAAAGAGGTGGTTGATGTTATTGAGTAGCGAGGGTTAAGACAAAGATGTGGCAATGGTTTCATCGGTTGGGGTCGCCGCGCTGGTTTTATCATACCAGTGGTAAATGGCTACCATGGTTGTCTGTATTGGCTGCGTCACTGTTAAGCCTCGGTGTGGTATGGGGGCTGGGTTTTGCTCCAGAAGATGCCAAGCAGGGCAATAGTTTTAGGATTATTTATATTCATGTCCCTGCGTCCTTTCTCGCACTGGCGGGTTATTATGTGATGGCCATTTCGGGCGCTGTTGGCCTGATTTGGAAAATGAAGCTGGCCGATATGGTGATGAAGTCAGCAGCACCCATTGGTGCAATACTAACCTTCGTCGCATTGGTGACGGGTGCCATTTGGGGTAAGCCCACCTGGGGAACCTACTGGATATGGGATGCCCGAATAACCTCCATGCTGGTATTGTTCTTTTTGTATCTGGGGGTGATTGCCTTGCAATACTCCTATACCAGCCAAGATGCGGCCAGCAAGGCCAGCGCTGTGCTTTCACTGGTTGGTATGGTGAATATCCCCATCATCTACAAGTCAGTGGACTGGTGGTATACGTTGCACCAGCCTGCCACCATTAGATTGACTGAAGCCCCCTCCATGCATCCCGATATGTTTCATCCTTTATTGGTCATGATATTGGGGTTCTATTGTTTTTATGCCGTGGCATTGATCCTCAATACACGGGTAGAAATTCTCCATAGAGAGCGTCGGACCCGCTGGGTACAAGACATGGTGCTCAACACGAGAGAGGGACAGAATTAATGTTCCAGTTTGAAAGCCTGGGTGAGTTTATACGGATGGGCGGCCACGGTACTTACGTATGGACAGCCTACCTGATTTCTCTGTCGGTACTGATATGGCTGGTGGTGAGCCCATTGCACCGTAGACGGAAGCTTGTGCAGGAAGTTATCAAGCAGCAACGCCGAGAAGCAGCTCGTCAGCAACACCCGGATACATCCCACCCCGCCCCTTAATATACGCCCTTGGGATATGCCCCTCGGAGAGTAAAACGAGAAAAAGAGACAGTTATGCACCCAATCCGTCGCCAGCGTTTATTTATGGTAATTTTTATTGTTGTTGTGGCCTCAGTAGCTGTAGGGCTCCTAAGTTTTGCTTTGCGAGAAAATATTAATCTGTTTTATGCCCCTTCAGATATTGTTTCGGGAAAAGCCCCTGAGGGTGTTCATATTCGTGCTGGTGGCATGGTCGTTGACGGTAGCTTGGAGCGGGCTGATGATTCACTATTTACTCGCTTTCAGATTACTGACGGTGAGGCCAGTGTGGAGGTTCATTACACCGGTATTCTCCCCGACTTATTTTCCGAGGGCGAAGCCGCTGTGGCAACTGGAGAGCTTGATAAGAATGGAGTTTTTATGGCTTCCGAGGTACTGGCTAAACACGATGAGAATTACACGCCGCCAGAGGTGGCTGATGCCATGGAAGCCGCACATCAGCGTGCTGCCGATGCTGCTGACAACACTACTCCTGCCGATGACTACTGATCTCATCAAGGCAGTTAACCCAATGATTATTCTGAATGGGATAAACGAGAAATGATTGCAGAATATGGGCAGTTCTCGCTGATATTGGCGCTAATATTGGCGCTGCTGCAATCGGTGATCCCCCAAGCAGGTGCGGCGGTGGGTAACCGTTTGTGGATGAGCGCATCCAGGCCCTTAGTAGTGGGGCAGACTCTGATGGTGATGTTCAGTTTTGGCTGTTTGGTAGCATTGTTTATCAGTGATGATTTTTCTGTGCGTTATGTGGCGGCGAACTCTAATACATTGTTACCCGATCATTACAAGGTCAGTGCTGTTTGGGGTGCCCATGAAGGATCATTGTTACTGTGGGTGCTAATTTTAGCGTTGTGGAGCTTGGCCGTTGCCATGTTCAGTCGCACACTGCCTGAGCAGTTAGTTGCAAGAGTACTGGGTGTGATGGGGGTTATCAGTGTCGGTTTCTACCTGTTTTTGTTATTTACATCGAACCCGTTTGAACGCACCTTGCCATTTTATCCCCTTGAAGGAGCGGACCTGAATCCACTGCTTCAGGATGTTGGATTGATTTTTCACCCGCCAATGCTTTACATGGGGTATGTGGGCTTTTCTGTGGCATTTGCTTTTGCCATTGCGGCACTGATTGAGGGGCGTGTGGATGCTGCCTGGGCGCGCTGGACGAGGCCTTGGACAAATGTGGCTTGGGCCTTTCTGACACTGGGTATAGCACTTGGCAGTTGGTGGGCATACTACGAATTAGGTTGGGGCGGCTGGTGGTTCTGGGACCCAGTAGAAAATGCCTCTTTTATGCCCTGGTTGGTGGGTACAGCACTGGTTCACACCTTGGCAGCCACTGAAAAACGGGGTGTGTTTCGCAGCTGGACATTGCTTCTGGCCATTATTGCTTTTTCGCTAAGTTTATTGGGCACTTTTTTAGTTCGCTCCGGCGTATTGACGTCAGTGCATGCCTTTGCCTCAGACCCTACTCGTGGTGTATTTATCCTCACCTTTCTCGCTGTCGTGATCGGAGGGTCACTATTACTGTACGCTTTGCGAGGACCTGCAGTGAGAAGTGTCACCAGTTTTGTGGGGTTGTCGCGGGAAATGTTCCTGCTGATTAATAATATTCTGCTGATCAGTGTGATGGCTATCATCCTACTGGGAACACTCTACCCATTGATTGCCGATGTCATGGGGTGGGGAAAAATCTCAGTGGGCCCGCCTTACTTCAATTTGTTTTTTGTGCCGTTAATGCTTCTGCTAGCGGTACTGATGGTTGTGGGTTCGGTGTTGCGTTGGAAGCGTAATACGATGGCTAATCTCAAACAGAACCTCAACATTCCATTGGTACTCGCATTGTTGGTAGGGGGAATGTTGCCTTTGTGGTTTGGCCGGATCTATCAGGTTGACGGTTATCAGGTCATGGCCGGAGTGACAGTGTCAGTCGCTATTTGGGTCTTTGCAGTCACTCTCACCGATCTCTGGCAAAAGACTCGGCACTCCCAGTCTTTTTGGCGTGGTTTGCAACGCCTCAAAACCAGCTACTACGGAATGGTTTTGGCTCATATGGGTGTGGCTGTATGTATTGTTGGTGCAGGGTTAACCAGTATTTATAGTATTCAGCGAGATATTCGGATGGAGCCAGGTGAACAGGCACTGGTTGCCGGTTATCAGTTTGAGTTTGTGGGAATGCGTCAGGTGCAAGGTCCTAACTATATTGCTGATCAGGCACTTATTCTGGTGACTAAAGATAATGGCTCCGTGGCGGAATTGAAGCCAGAAAAACGCCGTTATATGGCCAGTGGCCAGACCATGACGGAAGCGGATATCGACAGTGGTTTATTTCGTGATCTGTACGTCGCTCTAGGTGAGCCCCTCAAGGGTGATGCTTGGGCCATACGGATTTATGTAAAACCGTTTGTACGCTGGATTTGGTTCGGTGGGTTGTTGATTGCCATGGGTGGTTTGATCGCTGTATTAGATAAACGTTATCGGCGACAAGCTGTCTCTACTCGTGCAGAAGGCAGTCTGGCAGCTGATGCCTAACAACAAAAGAGGCGGATGATTAAGTGGCGAGACTAAAGCTTTTTTTACCACTAATAGTATTTATCGTGCTGGCCATTTTTCTGCTCAATGGGTTGGAGCGTGATCCGAATGCCATGCCTTCCGCGTTGATTGATAGGCCGATCCCGGACTTTTCCCTTTCAGTGCTTAGTGATGAAAATAAGCAGGTAGATCAGACGATTTTTCAGGGTAAGCCTGCATTGTTGAATGTCTGGGCCACTTGGTGTTTTTCATGTCGTGTAGAACATCCCTACCTGAACAAGTTGTCTGAAAAGGGTATCAGGATTATCGGTCTGAATTATAAGGATGACATTGTGGCAGCCCGCCAATGGCTTGAGGAAAAGGGTGACCCTTATGCCCTAAGCATTGTGGATGACACGGGCCGAATGGGTTTGGATTTAGGTGTATTTGGTGCGCCTGAAACCTATGTGGTGGATAGTACCGGGACCATCCGTTACAAGCATGTGGGTGTGGTTGATGACAGGGTTTGGCAAAAGCATCTTTTGCCGGTGTGGCAACAAATTCAATAATGAGGCAATAGCATGGCAGAGGAAGATTACCAACGGGGTATGGGTGTTCGTCGCAAAGTGATGGGTGATGAATTTGTGGATCGAGCAATGGATGCCGTCACTGAGTTTACCCAACCAGTACAGGACTATATCAATGAAAACTGCTGGGGTTCCGTTTGGGCGAGAGAGACGCTTTCGCTAAAAACTCGCAGTATTATCACCATTGCTACTCTGGCTGCATTAAAGGCGCCTGCTGAGTTAAAAGGCCATATTCGTGGAGCCATTCGTAATGGCTGTACCCCGGAAGACATTCGCGAAATACTGTTGCACACTGGCCCTTATATCGGTGCCCCGGCACTTCAGGAAGCATTTCGCGCCGCCAAAGAAGTGCTTGAGGAAATAGGCTAGATGCTCAAGGGCATACTTAAGTACATCATTTTTCTGCAGCTATTGGTGATTAGTAGTTCAGCATTATCGGTTGTGGAGGTAAAAGAATTTTCCTCCGAGAAAATACGGGAAAGGTTCCATGTGTTGGTGACAGAACTGCGCTGTCCTAAATGCCAGAATCAGAACCTGGCAGATTCAAATTCGCCTATTTCAGCAGACTTGCGAGAGGAAATCTTCCGTATGCTGGAAGAGGGTGAAAGCGATCGAGAAATCATCGATTTTTTGGTGGCTAGGTATGGCGAGTTTGTGATGTATCGGCCTCCCATTAAGAAAACCACCGTGATGCTCTGGTTTCTGCCTGGTGTTTTACTGCTGGTCGGATTAGCGATTCTTTTCATTGTACGCCGTCGACAAATGATGCGCGCCACTGATGATATTACCGATAACGGGGCTGGGTTGGCTGTGGAAGAACAGGCTCGGTTAGCCGACTTATTGGGTGGCGAAAAGCATTTGGGTGATGAAAAGTATTTGGGTGACGAGAAGCATAGGGGTGATAACTCTGATGTTAGTCACACTATTGGTGAAAGAAAATGATGTGGCTAGTCATGGCTTGCATGGTGTTGCTGGCGGCAGGATTTATCATTTACCCGCTGTTGAGAAAACCTTCCCAGCAGGTGCCTGCTATACCCGTGAGTACCAATGTGGCGTTATTCAATGAGCGGTTGTCTGAACTGGATAATCAGCTGGCCGATGGTGATCTCAGTGATACTCAATATGGTGACTTGGTGGCAGAGCAACAGCGCCTTCTGCTCATTGATGAACCTCAGCGCCCTCAGCCAAAAGTGTCAAAAGGTCTTGGCGTCTGGTTGTTGCTGACCGGCTTGTTACTGATGCCGCTATTGGCCTTTAGCCTCTATCAAATGTTGGGGGCCAGTGATGATGTCGTCATTACTCAACTATTGGAAAAGCGGGCCAGCCAATCCCCCAGTACAAATGATTTGCTAGTGAAGCAACAGCTGAAAGATAAAATTTCTCGACGTTTACTCAGCCAGACAGACAATCTTTATTATCTGTTAATTCTGGCGCGACTGCATATGGAGGATGGTGACTTTCAGCAAGCCAGTGTCGCTTACCAGAATGCAGTCCAGGTAACCCCTAATGATGCAGAGTTGTTGGCTGAGTATGCCCAGGCTGTTTATTTTAGGGACGGCAATAAATTTGAGGGTGGTGCGGGTGTTGTGTTGGATAATGCTCTGGCGTTGGACCCTAATAATATGACGGCTCAGGGTTTGCAGGGTATTCGTTCCTTTGAATTGGGTGATTATCAGCAAGCTATCGTCAGTTGGCAGACAGCTTTGCGTGCTATTCATCCCGATACACCACAGGCTCAGGCTCTACAGTCTGGTATTGCTCGTGCACGCGGTCAGCTTGGTGAAGCGCTGCCTTCTCTGAAGGTTCAGGTAACAATTTCACCTGAATTGGCCATATCTCCGGAGATGGTGGTGTATGTGTATGCTCGTGAGTGGCAGGGTATGCCTATGCCCCTGGCAGTAGTCAAGCTACAGGCAGCAGACTTACCTGCGACAGTGACCCTGGACGACACAATGGCCATGCCCGGTGGTAAATTGCTCTCTTCCGTTGAGACGATAGAGGTTGTTGCCCGTCTCTCTGTTAGTGGGTCGGCGACACCAGCTGAGGGTGATTTGGAAGGCTCCACGGGTGCTTTGAAAATAGCTGACCATGGGGAAATTGTGACAGTGATTATTGACCGTCAATTATAGTCTCCAGTTGCTTGTGGCTGCGGCCCAGCCGTGTAAAATCACCCTTTTATCTTTGCGTAAAAAAGCCCGGCTGATACATTTATGACCGTCATGAGAATTCTGCTCGGAACGCCAAAACCAAAGAGAAATCAATGCGCCTAAAATGCATTAAACTCGCGGGGTTCAAGTCTTTTGTTGACCCGACCACCGTATCTTTTCCCAGTAACCTTTGTGCGGTCGTCGGGCCTAATGGTTGTGGAAAATCCAACATTATCGATGCCGTACGGTGGGTGATGGGTGAAAGTTCCGCCAAGCACCTGCGTGGCGAGTCGATGACAGATGTGATTTTCAATGGTTCGGGGGGGCGCAAGCCGGTTGGACAGGCTTCCATTGAGCTGGTCTTCGACAATGCTGACGGCAGTCTTGGCGGAGAGTATGCCGGTTGGAGCGAAATCTCCATCAAGCGCAAGGTCACAAGAGATAGTCAGTCCAACTACTATCTCAATGGCAACAAATGTCGCCGTCGTGATATCACCGATATTTTTCTTGGCACCGGTCTGGGGCCACGTAGTTACGCCATCATTGAACAGGGCATGATCTCAAATTTGGTTGAGGCCAAACCCGATGAGCTCCGGGTTTATATTGAAGAAGCTGCAGGTATTTCTAAATATAAGGAACGTCGCCGAGAAACAGAAAGCCGGATGCGAAGGACCAAGGAAAACCTGGAGCGTCTTGCCGATATCCGTGAGGAGTTGGGACGTCAGTTAAACCGTTTGGAGCGTCAGTCTCAGGCTGCGGAAAAATATGCTGAACTGAAGAAGGAAGAGCGACAGAGTAAAGCGGAACTACAAGCGTTGCGTTGGCGCGGGCTCGAGTCTCAGTCAATAGAGCGTCGAAAGTCCATTAGTGAGCTGGAACTTAAGGCCGAAGCACTGATAACCGAGCGCAGCGGTTGCGATACCGCATTGGAGCGGCACCGTGCTGAATCTACGGAGCGGGGCGATACGTTTAATGTGGTTCAAGGGCGTTATTATTCCATTGGTGCTGAAGTGGCTCGTATCGAGCAGGCAATTCAGCACGTACAAGATCGCGCTCAGGAGTTACAGCAGGATCTGACTCAAACTGAACGGAATTTTGTGGAGTCTGAAGAGCATTTACGTGTGGATCGCCAGAAGGCTCAGGGTTGGGATGCTGAATTGCAGGAAATCTCACCTGAACTGGAAAAAGTGGTTACAGCAGAAGAGTTATCCCAGGCGGCTCTTCAGCAGGCCGAAGAGGTCATGCAGAGTTGGCAGGCATCATGGGATGACTTCAATCACACGGCATCTGAACCTCGCCAACAAGCTGAAGTTCAGCAATCGCGTATTCAACACCTAGAACAGGTTTTACGCCGCCTCGCAGAGCGACTTGAGAATATACAGAGTGAATACCAAGGCCTGAGTGATAGCTCAGTACAGGAAGATATTACTCTATTACAAGAGCAATTGGCTGAGGTGGAGCTGGCTTCCGATGACAAGAAGTCCCATCTAGACACCATCACCGAACAAATGGACAGTGCCCGACAACAGGGGAAACGGGCTAACATCGAGTTGGATGAGTCTAGAACTACCATGCAGACAATGCTTGGTCGTAAGGCTTCGTTAGAAGCCCTGCAGCAAGCTGCTTTGAGTGGCGAAGGCGATCAACAGCAATGGCTTGAAAGCAAACAGCTCAATAGTCAGCCTCGTCTGGCAGAAACCCTGCAGGTGGAAGCCGGTTGGGAGACGGCTGTTGAAACAGTGTTAGGTAGCTATCTCCAGGCTGTCTGCGTGGATAACCTCGGTGACCTCAGTGGTCAGTTGGATACCTTTGGAAAAGGTGAGCTGGTGCTGGTGGATAAAGCTTTGGACATGGATGCCAGTAGCGCTTCTGGTGAGGTGCTATCGAACAAGCTATCAGGCAAGGTGAATGGTGAATATGCGGCAGTGATGCTCGGCTGTATTTATGCCGTGGACGACTTGAAATCTGCACTGGCAATGAGAGAAAAGCTAGGTGCCGGTGAGTCTGTAGTAACTCGAGACGGCTTGTGGCTGGGGGCTAATTGGCTTCGTGTTGCCCGTGATCAGGATGCCACCGTTGGCGTGCTGAAACGGCGACAGGAACTTGAAGCGTTAGAGGCGGAGCTGATTGACTGTAGGGATAGGGTTACTGGATTTGAGCAGCAAAAAAATACCAGTGAGAAACAACTCCGTGATCTAGAAGCCCAACGTGAAGTTATCAGCGGTGAAGTGGCTGAACAGCAACGTCAATATGCAGAACTTCGCTCCAAACTCAGTGCAAGTCAGATGCAAGTGGAGCAGTTTGCTGCCCGCCGGGAACGTGCTGAACAAGAATTAACAGAGGCGAAACAACAGCAGCAGCAGGAACAGGAAAACCTGGCGGAAGCCCGCCAGTTACTCTCCGGTGCCATTGAGGTTATGGAGCAGGATACTCAGCGCCGTGAGGTATTGTTACGGCAGCGGGATGATTATCGTTCTGCACTGGACCAAACTCGACAGAGCGCCCGTCATGATCGTGATCGCAGTCATGAGTTGGCTATGCGAGAGAAGTCAGTGAGCACCCAGTTGCAATCAGTTCGTGAGGGTATTGGACGGCTAGAGATTCAAGTGGCGAGGTTGCAGGAACGCCGGGAACAATTGCGTGAGTCCTTTAATCAAGATGAAGACCCGACCTTTGAACTGAAAGAACAGCTGGCAGCCCAACTTGAAATCAGGCTGGGTGTTGAAAAAGAACTGGCTGATGCGCGCCGTGCTGTCGAAGACGTCGAGCATCAAATGCGGGAAGTTGAACAGCGTCGGAGCAAACTTGAGCAGGAGATTCAAGAACAGCGTTCTTTGCTTGAGCAGCAGCGATTGGTTGCGCAAGATTTGGCGACTCGTAGTAAAACGATCGAGGAGCAGATTAGCGAACATCATTTTGATTTGGAACCACTGCTCGAAGCGCTTCCTGAGGATGCAGATTCTGCCCAATGGGAACAGACATTGGAGCGAATCGGTAACCGGATTCAGCGGTTAGGGCCAATTAATTTGGCAGCAATTGATGAGTATAAGGTTGAGTCTGAGCGTAAGGCATATCTGGATGCCCAGAATGCTGAACTGGAAGATGCGTTGGAAACACTTGAAAGTGCTATTCGCAAGATTGACCGGGAAACTCGTACCCGCTTTAAGGAAACGTTTGACCGTATCAATGTCTCGCTTCAGGAATTGTTCCCTAAACTCTTTGGTGGTGGCCATGCTTACTTGGAATTGACGGGTGAAGACCTTTTGGATACCGGTGTCACTATTATGGCAAGGCCTCCAGGAAAGAAAAATACGACGGTTCATCTACTATCCGGGGGAGAGAAAGCATTGACGGCGATTGCTTTGGTATTTTCAATTTTTCATCTTAATCCCGCACCATTTTGTATGTTGGATGAGGTTGATGCGCCACTGGATGATGCTAATGTGGCCCGCTATGCTCGGTTGGTGGAAGAGATGTCAGCCAAGGTGCAGTTTATTTATATTTCCCACAACAAAATTGCCATGGAAATGGCCAACCAGCTGATGGGTGTCACGATGTACGAACCGGGTGTGTCACGGTTGGTCAGTGTGGATGTTAATCAGGCGGTCGAACTGGCGGAAGCTTAGGTAATGAGATAGCCAGCCAACAAAAGCTGCCTATTTCCAGGTCCGACTCAATAATATTTTAACTATGCTTCAAAATTTATAGGCTTAAGAAACGATGGAATTTGGTGCTCGCGAAATGATGATTGCCTTAGGTGCTCTGGTGGCACTGGCTATCATGCTGGATGTTATTCGTCGTGTCCGTAATTCTCGTTATGAAAAAATTCATATGCCGCGACGTAAACAGCCGGTTTTTGATGATGACGACCTTGATGATTATGGCAGTGAATTGCCGGGTGGTGGCTCGCGGGTGGTGAGTTATCGTGATGAAGCGGATGTCGCGGAAGTGGGTAAAACCGTCAGGGAGCGCGCAGAAGCAAATAAACCCAAATTATCGATACCGACCCGAGAATCAGAACTAGAATTTGAACCAGAATTTGAGCCAGAGCAGCCTAGTCTTAATTTGAATGAACCTGCAGATTCTGATGATGACTCTGATATAGAGGAACTGCCGCAAGTCACCATGGCAGGAAGAGGGACAAGAGAAGAGAAACTTGCTGCCAAGAAGCAGATACCTGTTGCCAGTGTGGTGGTATTGCACTTGATGGCTCGAGAAGGTGAGTACTTCCCGGGTGACCAGCTACTGAATTCGCTGTTGAATCAAGGGCTACGATATGGCTCCATGAAAATCTTTCACCGCCATACTGGTGAAGATGGTTCCGGCCCCGTTATGTATAGCGTGGCGAACTCGATAAACCCTGGTACTTTTGATTTGAACAGTATGGATCAACTTGTTACGCCGGGGATCAGCCTGTTTTTTGCGATGGAAGATGTTGATGACCCAGCGGTTACTTTGGGTAACTTGCTGGCTTCTGCCAAGCAAATGGCCATTGATCTCAATGGTGAACTGAAGGATGAAAGCCGCAGTGCCTTGACCCGGCAAACTGAAGATCACTATCGCCAGCGCATCACCGATTTTAGCCGAGCCCAACTGTCCGGGATTGAATAAAGCAATGGTTGCTGATCTGTTTGGTGATACCAATCTTCCTGTTGTCCCTACAGCAGCCTTAAATGAGAAGGCTAAAAAGTTAAGGGAGCTTCTCAACTACCATAGCTGGCGGTACTACAACCGTGACAACCCTGAGATTACGGATGAGGAGTACGATAAGGCTTTTAAAAAACTGCAAGAATTAGAGACTAAATACCCCTCCCTTGTAACATATGATTCACCAACTCACCGTGTAGGAAGTAAGCCCAAATCTGCTTTCATTTCAGTTGAACATGCAGTGCCGATGTTGTCATTAGATAATGCCTTTTCCGATAAAGATCTTAAGAGTTTTAACCGCAGGGTGAGTCAGCGGCTGGAGATAGTTGAGCCGCTAGAGTACGTCTGTGAGCCAAAGCTAGATGGTGCTGCTGTTAGTCTATTATATCGTGATGGTGTCTTAGTTCGAGGTGCGACACGCGGAGATGGCACTACAGGTGAAGATATCACTGCAAATGTTCGAACAATTAAATCCATACCGCTAAAGCTTCAAACAAAAAATCCTCCATCCTTTATTGAGGTGAGAGGTGAGATTTATATTCCTAAGTTAGGTTTCGAAAAAATGAATTCTGAAGCTAGAGCTGTAGGGGAGAAGTTGTTTGTTAATCCGCGTAATGCGGCAGCGGGGAGCCTACGCCAACTTGATTCAAAAATTACAGCGTCAAGGCCATTAGAAATGGCAGCCTATAGTCTTGAGCAGATTGAAAACTATGAGAAGCCAAAGACACATTTAGAAACTTTAGAGATGTTAAAAGACTGGGGGTTTTTGGTTAACCCTTATATAGAGCTGGCGTCAGATATTAAAGGTTGTCTTTCATACTATAAAAAAATGGAAGAAATAAGGGATCAATTACCCTGTGATATTGATGGTATTGTTTACAAATTAAATAAGTTTGACCTTCAAAAACAGTTAGGCTTTATTACTCGTGCTCCTCGGTGGGCTATTGCTAGAAAATTTCCAGCACAAGAAAAAACTACTCAGCTACTTGATGTTGATTTTCAAGTTGGGCGTACAGGTGCCATTACTCCAGTAGCAAGGCTTAAACCAGTGTTTGTAGGCGGGGCAACAGTTAGTAATGCCACTCTGCACAATAAAGATGAAATTGATAGATTAGGTTTGATGCATGGGGATATGGTTGTAATTCGCCGTGCAGGAGATGTTATTCCTCAGATAGTGAAGGTGCATATTGAACAGCGGTCTGATGACGCTAAGCGCATTTTATTCCCAATAAACTGCCCGGAGTGTGGATCACCTGTAGAGAGGGCTACCAAAACAATAAAGCTAAAAACCAAACAGCATACAAAGAAAGAAGTCGTATATCGGTGTGTAGGGCGGTTGGCCTGTAGAGCCCAGTTAAAACAAGCTATTACTCATTTTGTCACTAGAAAAGCGATGGAGATAGATGGGCTGGGTGAAAAAGTTGTTGCGCAACTTGTGGACCTGAACTTAATTACTTCTCCTGCAGACCTGTTCACTATTACTAAAGAACAGGTTTTATCAATTGAAGGGTTTGCTGAGCTGTCGGCAGAAAATCTATTGTCATCTATTGCTAGTAGTAAGGCTGTAAGTTTAAAGCGGTTTTTATATGCTCTGGGGATACCAGAAGTTGGAGCCGGCACTGCAGCTCGGTTGGCTGATGAACTCGGCTCACTTTCTCGGATCATGGAAGCAGATAAGTTATTACTGACCTATGTCGATGGTGTAGGGCTTGATATTGCCGAAGAGATCGTTAATTTCTTTTCAGATATACACAATAAAAATGTTATTTCACTTCTGATTAACAGAGGCGTTACTCTGAAGGGTGAAAATGATCTTAGTGACCAATATAAATTTAAGCCTAGTTTGGGCAAGATAATTAGTGATTTAGAAATTCCTCATGTAGGAGATAAGTTTGCCCATTTTATTGCAGGGAAGCTTGAAGTTTCAGATTTAATTAATATTAAACCAGAAATGTTGGAAGACATTACAACTGACAAAGGGCGACAGTTAGGAGAAAATGTAAAAATAGAGTTATTGCGATTCTTTGGGGCTGAGAAAAACAAACAGAGACTTGCTTGCATCGATAATGTTCTAAGAAAGTGGGGGGCGCATTGGAGTGAGCGAGGTGTACCTGCGATAAATACCTCAAAAACTGGATTTCTCTTGGGGAAGGTTTTCGTTATAACAGGAACACTGCCTTCGATGTCGCGAGATGAGGCTGCGGAGTTGGTAATTAGTAATGGAGGGAAGACAGTCACAACAATATCTTCAAAAACTAGTTTTCTTTTGGCTGGGGAAAAACCGGGTAGTAAGCTAAAAAAGGCTATTGAACATGGGGTTTCGGTAATAAGCGAAGATCAATTGATTGAAATGATAAAAGGATAGCTGGTGTTTTAGGGAAAAGGAGCTTTGTATGCGAATTGTGCTGTCTGTACAAGGTTCATCTGATGAGCCTTATGAGGTTGAGTTTAACCGAGAGGGCAATATGGTAGTGGGCAGTTGTACTTGTAAGGCGGGCCTATTTGGTCAGCTTTGTAAGCATAGAGTTTTGCTGTTGTCTGGTGATGAAACTTATTTGCCCGAATCAAATATCACTGAGATGAAAAATAAGCTTAAAACCTTAGTTAAAGGAAGTGACCTTGAAGCTGAGTTGGATAGAGTTAGTGAACTGTCAGGTATGAAAAAAGAAATAGACCGTGAGCTAAAGAAACGTAAAAAGCACATGGCGGGTTTACTTAACCGAGACCTTTGAGCCTTTATTAGTATTTGAGAAACCTTAAAGATTTATTCTTAGTTGCATATTTGTTTATATAAATCGGTGCCCCTTGGTTAGTCTGAGGGTAGACCAATAGAAATTGGTTGTGTCATTCTTGACTCTATATTTTAGAAGAAGCCCCCTGTATCACCCGCAACTAACGGATGGTTATTACCTCTATAGTATTTTTGTTTTCTTGAATGAGATGTGATGTGTCGATAAATAACACTAAGGATAGTTTTCGCTTCTACCTAGAGGGTGTGGGTGCCAGCTCATTGGCTCAAGGGTTGCAGATTGTTTTATTCCCCTGGCTGCTGGTAGGTGTGTTGGGCGAGTCTGCAGAACGAGTGGGTTACGCCCAGATGGCATTGATGCTGCCACAGCTATTATTCATTCTGCTGGGTGGTGTATTTTCGGATAAACGCTCCTTAGGTCTGTATTTATTCCGTTTATATATGTTGTATAGCATCCCCTGCCTCATCTTATTGGTGTCTGTCTGGCAGGGATGGTTGTCTTATGAGTTGATGCTGCTATTTGGTATTTGTTTTGGCTGCATTACGGCATTTGTACAGCCAGCCAGAGAAACACTCCTATCTCGTGTTGCAAATACCCAGTTGCAGCAAGCTGTAGCAAAGGCATCATTTATCCAATTTTCAGCCCAAAGTGTCGGCATTATTCTGGCCGGTTATTTGGATGATGTTGGTTTATTGATTCTCATTGCTTTGCAAATCACGTTGTTAGTGACATCGGGTTATTTGCTTCGACGGTGTCTTGATGTTGTGCCGGACGAACCTAAGCAGAGAAATCGTTCTACATGGAAAGATATGCTTTCCGGGTTAGAACTGGTTCGGCAGGATACGCGTTTACTTCAGTTAATGATGGTTGTTGCTGCTACCGGGTTTTTGGGATTCGGACTTTATCTGGTTGCCATGCCCATATTGACCCGTGAGGTTTACCATCAGGGTGCAGCATTTTTTGCCTGGATACAGTTTAGCTTTATGTTCGGCGTTATTCTTTCCAATGTATTTATCATCCGGTTTGTTGGTCGCTTTACCCAGCCTGGGCGAATGCTGCTTATTAGCTTGCTGATTCGTGGAGGGCTTCTTGTAGGAATTGCTATGCACCCTCCGTCATGGCTATTGTTTCTGTTGGTATTGTTGTGGGGTGCTGCTTCCGGAGTGGCAATGATGCTGGGTCGGTCTATGACACATGAGGCGTCTCCTCAAGCATACCGGGCCAGAGTTGTATCTGTGTATCAGCTTGCATTATTTGGGGCTGCGCCCATTGGTGCCTGGGTCAGCGGTCATACCATGGGTGCTATTGGGGTCTTGCCTGCGATTGGTGTGCTGGGTGTGTTGACGATACTGGTAGGGGTTGTTGCTATGCTCTTCAGTGACCTGTGGCAGCCTGTTAAGTAATAGTCATTCTTAAGACTAATCTGTTTTAAAATTCACTACAGCTAGTCCAGTTAGAGCTGATGACGAAATGCCAGTAATGCAGCTGTTACCGCCACGTTAAGCGATTCAACTCCATTGCTCATGGGTATACGAACTTGTGCTGTGCAGAGGTTGCTGACCTTTTTAGAGACACCTTCCGTTTCATTGCCCAATACATAGATAATTGGTGTGGCGACCTGAAGTTCACTGAGCGATTGTTTGCTGTGTGAGGACAGGGTACAGCATGTGGCTCCCTGCTTTGTTAGTTGCGTTAATGCCTGTTCCAGACTATCGCAGTGAATCAGTGTGCTTTTAAACAGCGTGCCTGCACTGGCTTTGATGACCAGAGGCGAGATGGCGGCAGTTCCTTGTTTGGGTAGCAGAATGCCATGGCAGGGGCTGGCGGTGACAGAGCGAATGATCATCCCCAGATTCTGTGGGTTAGTGATCCCATCCAGAGCTATAAGGCTATAGTTTTCTTCAGGAGGGTTCGCCAGAAAATCGTCCAGTAGCTGGTGGTTGGGGCATTCAAGATCGGCTGCGACCCCTTGGTCCTGTTTGCCATTACGCGATATCCGGGAGAGTTCCTGGCGATTGTGATAAACAACCTCTATCCCTCGGTTTTCAGCCAAGTTGATTATCTGTTTGATAATACCCCCCGGTTTATTCGAGTCCGCAAGGTGGATGCGGTAGCAGGGAATGTCCCTGTTTTCTAGCGCTTCGATAACTGGTTTACGCCCATAGATGGTGAGAAGCCGATCAAAAAAGCGTTTGCGCTGTAGGTGGTCACTCTTGTCGGTGGCTTGGGGCATGGTCTTAAGTCCGGAGAAAGAACGGGCTATTATACGCCCATGGAAGAATTAACCGATAAGCAGTTAAGTGGTTTTCGTCAGTCATTGATACAGGTGCGAGATGAGCTTCATCTGGCGCTAGATATTTCCGAAGAATCGGGTGAAACAGTTACTTTAGACCAAGCCAAGGTGGGGCGGCTATCGCGGATGGATGCTCTGCAACAGCAGCAGATGTCCAACGCCTGTCGGACGGGTTATCGCAAGCGATTACTTGCTGTTGAGCAGGCGTTGGTTGCACTGGATCAAGGTGATTATGGTTGGTGTGAAAGCTGTGGTGAGTTGATTGATATCAGGCGCCTGGAAGTGCGACCTGAATCCAGTTTATGTGTAGTTTGCCAAGAGGCAAAGGAAGAATGAAGAGGGGATTGTTGAGGTAGGTCTCAGTTTGCAGTGAATTGGTTGTCGCTACGTTGTTTGTAACACACGCTTGTATGCTTGGACGGCATTCCCCAGTCCCATGGCGATGGCATCTACGGTGAGTGCATGGCCAATAGAGACCTCGGCTAAACCGGGTATTGTGGAAAATTTTGCTAGATTGATCAGATTTAGATCATGGCCAGCGTTCACTCCCAGACCAATATTTAGGGCTAGCTCGGCCGCATCGTAGTGCTGTTGAAAGATAGTGTTGAGTTCTTCGGGGTTTCCCCAAGCCGCAGCATAGGGGCCGGTGTAGAGTTCAATACGGTCGGCCCCCACTTGTTTGGCCAGCTCTATTTGAGCCGGGTCAGGGTCCATAAATAAGCTCACTCTAATACCCCGTGACTTCAATCGCTCAATAATGGGTAGTAACTGGTTGCCTACTCTCGTGAGGTTAAATCCGTGGTCGGAGGTTAGTTGATTATCGCTATCGGGTACCAGTGTGCATTGGTCAGGTAGGGTTTCTTCTACCAGTTGAATTAATCCGGGATAACTGCCCTTGGGTTCAGCGAAAGGGTTTCCCTCAACATTGAATTCAATGCCCTCAAGTGGCGAAACCAGTTGGCTGAGCTGATGTACATCCTTGGGTCGTATGTGCCTTTGATCCGGGCGAGGGTGCACGGTTATACCGTCGGCCCCATTAGCGAGACACACCTTCGCGTGCGCTACCACATTCGGGTAGTTGCCCTCACGAGAATTACGAATCAGTGCAATTTTATTGAGATTGACACTGAGTAAAACGTTCACGGATTTACTTGCTGTCAACAACTTCAGCTTTAATGATTCTGACAGGGGTCTCCGGTAGGTTGGCAAAGGGTCCTACAGCCTGGGTGAAGATGCGAGAAATTTTATCGGCCACATTTATACCCTGAATGACCTTACCAAATACGGTATAACCCGGCTGACCATTTCGGGCATTGAGGTCCTGCTCACTACAGATCTAGGCGACATTCGACTGGAGCTCTACCCAGACAAAGCGCCAGTG
>DRHD01000263.1 GCA_011049795.1 Porticoccus sp. | reverse complement strand
GTTCTATGGACAAAGCCTGTTCCGCTTGAGCAGCAGCAAGACGCCCCCGGTTCGGATTACTGATAGGAATTGGCATCGAGATATTGAATATCAGTGCCTGGTCGTTAGTTGTTTCAAAGCGACGCAGACCAACACCCACGTCGAGATTGACCTTGCTGTTAGCTCGGGCGAGCTGAACTTGCGCATCAGCTAGTCGCTGCAATATCTGCTGACGCATGAATGCTGGTGACTTGATCAGTGCTTCGGTTATTCCGGCGTTGTCTGGAACCGTAGGCAAGCTGAGCAGATTGCCGCTAGCCCCAGTAAATGACGGGCTGGCGGACCACATTGCCGCCAGGTTGGCTCTGGCAAGACCGGCTTGGCCCTTGAGCTGCATTGCCAGTGCCTTAGAGCGAGACAGTTTGAGCTGCATTTTGGTGACATCTGCCTGCTTGGCAGCGCCAGCCTTGGCCCGTCGTTGTATCACATTGAGAGCATCCCGTTCAGAGCCCGCTCGTTTATCAATCCAATCCTGCAAAAATTGGAGTCGGAGCAGTGCGTAATATCGGCGGCTGGTTTCGGCCAGCACATCGAGGCGTGCCAGTTCGTACTCGGTTTGTTGGTTTTGACGTGAGGTGGTTGCCAGGGCAATACGGCTTTCGCGTTTCCCTCCCAGTTCTATTGTCTGACCGAGTGTCAGTGTGATTTCGGCCTGGTCGGTATCACTGAAGTCGCCACTTCCTAATACATTTTCGGCGATCAATCCTAGAATTGGCAGTGGACGTTGTTTGGCCTGTAAAAGCTCAGCTTCTGATACCCGGAGATAATAGGGATAGGCTTTCAGTTCAGCATTTTTTTGCAGCGTTTGTTGCAGTGCATAGTTAAGGTCGATGCTCTGCAGCGGGACTTTTTCTAGGAGAACAGCCTCCTGAGATAAGGCTGGCAGGCTCCCAGTCAAGGTTCCCAGCAGACAGACGCTGGCCACAGCAATGCCTGACCTGCGCGGACGCAGTCCAGCAAGGTTAAAAAATTTCATTGGTCATAAACTCCATTACTCGGCAAGCAGTGCTCGCCGATGTTAAACAAAAAATTTGGGTTTAACGGGAGTTAGGCGGTGGGAGGGGGAATAGCGGGTTTATAGGTCAAACCTAAATAGGTGCGGGTGACATCACCCAGTTTGGCCGTTGGTATTGTCGTGTAATCAGCCTCCAGTAGCAGAGGTTGATTGCAGGGGTCGAAAAGAGAATGCAGATGCGTATTTTCATGAGTGTTGGACGGCTCGCCGTCCACATCTGTGCTTGTTTCATCAGCCACTTCACCGGCAAGGTGAATATGGGATGGTTCATATAACGTGTGATCATCCGATGAGGTGTGCATGGCTGCCACAACACTACTAAATAGCGTATGGAGTACCAGCACAAAAAGAAGTAACCACTTCTTATTCAAATCGGAATCTCAATAGAATTGTAGGAATACAGTTAGCTAGCCCATTCTAACAGCCAAATAGGTCGAAAGTTTATCATGTACAGTCCAGCACATACATTTCTAGTACATTCTTCTAATACAATGTATGACCAACATCCAAACCCGTATTTTAAATTAATCGCTTAAAAACAATGAGTTAAGAGTTTACAATTACTGGTAATGTAGGTGTAAACGTTTCCCGCCGCCTCCACCAATTCGTTGAAATATTCTTTATATTTCAATATGTTACCAAGTGTATGGGGAACCAGAAATGGGGGCTCGTACATTTTGGTCATACATTCTCGTACGCTGTTTCTAACCTACCCCCCCTTATACCTGTATTAAAAACTGTAGGTAGCGAGTCACTCCCGGCCGGAAACACTCACTCTTAAGAAAACCTTCTGTAAAAAAATCGACAACACAAAAAAAACATGGGGGGTTTCCTGTGTTTTCGCTGTTTCGGGTATTAGAAATTACAGTATTTAATACAGGATGAATGTTTCACCTCAGATAGGAAGATGGGCCTTCTTAAATGTTACCGACCCTCCATCGTCAATCTATAAAAATACAGCCCCTAAAAAGCAGATATAAAAAAAGGCACCCGAAGATGCCTTTTTTATTTAGGGTTACACTGTGTTTAAAACAGTAGCCTAAAGTTCATACTCACCGATTGGTCTGTGTAGTCTTCACGGCCATTAATGTCATAGCGCACCGTAATTTCTGAGCCATTGTCCAAGTTAAACTCAGCACCTAAACCGGCGTTGCAGACCACTTTGTCTGGATCAATACCCTTCGTCGAGAACTGAGCACCGCCTCGGCCTCGGCGCGACTTAACCCGTGGTGCGAACTGCTAAGCACTGCCAGCAGCTCATCGGGTTGGGCTGCGTGGGGTGAAGTCAGGGTTGACGCCTTATCGATAACGTGTTTTTCGACGTTGCATTTTCTCGGGTCAAGTTCGGGTGACTGACGCATAGTTGTGCACCGCTAATCAGACTACAGACTAATTTAACTACAGAGAAATCCCGGTGGGTTTGACGACTAGAATGTCTGTGCGCAGGTGGTGCAGGACTTTTTCCGCCGTGTTGCCGCGCAGAAACCCCTGGACCCCCTCGCGACCGGCACTGCCCATAATCACCAGATCCGCCTTGAGTTCATTAGCCATGTGGGGAATGGTTTTATCCGGGGCGCCCGCCAGAATATGTGGGATCGCTTCCGTCATGCCAAATTCCTTCAATAGCGCGAGCAGTTTTTCTTTAGCCTCGGGCTCGTGGGTACGCTGATAATCGCGCTTCTCGACAATGTCCAGGGCTAACAACGGGGCGGGGATGGGAATACTGTAGACAGCGTGCAGTTGGCAGTCCGATATCGCTTCCCACTGTCGGGCCCAGCGCAGGCCAAGGGCATTCAGCTCCCGGTGCTCTGCTTCATCGGAAGACAGATCCAGGGCGATAAGTATATTGGGTTTGCTTTTCCATTTCTGATTGGAGCTGATTAACAGTGGGCAGTGCAGCTGGCGAATCAATTCCCAGTCTGTAGGCGTGTGAAAAAGACTTTCGCTACGACGCCCCGTTTTAAGCACTAGATTGTCGTCGCTCGACGCGCAGTGATCGGCCACCCATTCGGGAATACTGTCGGTGGGAACGACCTGGCTGGTGACACCACCCAAATCGTTAAAGACGGAATGAACAAGTTCGCCAATCGATTGTGTCGCTGACTGTCTGTCAGTGTCACTGCAGGTTTGGGGAAGGAATCGCACCACTTCAACATCTGCCTTGAAGGAGGCGGCGATGTTCTTTGCTTTCTTCAGGGCGAGGGATTCACCTTCCATCTCTTCGCTGACCACCATCACCAATTTGTTCATGGCAGTTATCTCCTTACCAGTCACAATGATGTCCTGGTAACTATATAGTATGGACCGGAGCATGCTTTTTGACAAATTAACTTAGCGTTGGAGGATGTGGAAATTCGGCTGCGCTTATGACTGACTTTTATACGCGAAGCCTCTAAATGCATGTGTAGTTAGCGCATTCACTTTTAAGGCTTTCAGTACAAGATAAAGGTTAGCGCTTAATGAACAATCAAATAGGGCGAATGAACCTCGCTTTTCTAACGTAATACCCCCCTATACCTGTAGTTTTTTTAACGTTTACATATCCAGAGAGGAATTTTTTTGCCGAATCTGGTTCATGTTTTTGTTATGTACAATTACATACATATAAGAATTAGATTTACTTATGTGCATTTCGATTCATACAACACCTTATGCCTGAATACGATAGCGGACATTAACTAACTCCAAGAAGAAGGTGAGCACATCAGCCGATTAAAGGGGTCGTAATGAACCTGCCATAGTTTAACGGACACTTTTAATAGGTGACAATATCACCTTAGGAGTATCCAAATGACGAGAACTAGAAAGCCAAGAACCACGTACCCCAAAGCATTCAAGTTAGAAGCGATTCGTTTGATGAGCGAGTCAGATCGTCCGTCAGCAGAGATTGCAGCTGAGCTTGGTATTCGACGCAATCAACTCTATAAATGGAAAGAACAGCTAGAGGTGAAGGGCGAAGAAGCACTGACAAGCAAGCTAGGAAGGCCTCTCAAAAAAGATCAAAGTGAACTGAGCACCTTGCGCCAAGAGAATAATCGCTTACGTGAAGAGGTCGAGATTTTAAAAAAGGCCACGGTGTACTTTGTGAAAGAGCTCAAGTGAAGTACGCCTTTATTCATTCTGAGCGCCAACACCACTGCGTTAATCGGCTTTGTTCGGCGTTAAACGTCTCAACCAGTGGTTATTATGATTGGGTTGATCGACCGCTGAGTGAGACTCACAAAATCAATCAGCGTTTAGTGACGAAGATCCGCTGTTATCATCAAGCCAGCCGCCGAACTTACGGATCACCGCGTATCCAGAAAGACTTGATAGCCGGTGGTGAGGCCGTCAGTCGACAGCGCGTTGCAAGGTTGATGCGTGCACAGCATATTCAATCCAAAATGGCTAAGCGGTTTGTTATCACTACCAACTCAAAAGGCACCACCGCGCCAGCCCCTGATCATTTACAGCGGCAATTTAAGACACAGGACAAGAATCAAGCCTGGGTATCAGATACAACCTTCATCCGAACGCGTCAGGGCTGGCTCTATCTAGCGGTATTGCTTGATTTATATTCTAGGCAAATCGTTGGCTGGGCGATGTCCGATCGTAACGACACCAAGCTTGTTTCTGATGCGCTAATGATGGCGATATGGCGTCGAGGCAAACTGAAGGATATCATCGTCCATTCCGATCAAGGCAGCACCTACGCTGCTGGCCGTTACCGAAGATTACTCAAAGAAAACAATATGGTTTGTAGTATGAGTCGCAAAGGCGAATGCCATGACAACGCAGTGGCAGAAAGCTTTTTTGGCACACTGAAAACCGAACTTGTAGATGATGAAGATTACCGAACTCGCCAGGAGGCCAAACAAAGCCTATTTGAGTACATTGAAGTGTTCTACAATCGACAAAGACGACATTCTTACCTGGGCTATGTCAGCCCAGAAGAGTATGAGCGGGCAAATGCCCTTAATTAAATCGTCCGTAAAACTGTGGCAACCTCATAACGATTATTTTTTGATCCGTTGTTGTGTAGTACGTTGTTTGTTCCAAAGACTGCAAAAGGATTTTGCGATGCCAAGATAAACACGGATGTACCTGCCGGGTGTGCCAGTCCATATTGTTACGAGCCCTTTAAATCATCCCGTTAAATCCGCTTTAAATTACCCCCTTAAATCCTATGACATTGATTTTTTTAGACTATGGATTATGATCAATAGTCTAAGAATTTAATAAGAACATTGCACGGAGGCTTGTTTTGTCAGTAATTTTTCCCCTTCATAAATCTTCTAATCATTTGATTTTAAAAATAAATCACTCGATTTTTGGTGTCAATCTTCCTCTGATGCAGTGCCTTCTAGTTAACAGGCTTTCGAGCTTATTAATTAGCCGTTATACGTCCTACTTTAAAAATGCATTTTCTAAGAATTCAAGATTAAATCCATCTAAAAAAGTGAGGTATTAAAATGGCCAGTCTTCCGGAAAGAGCCGCGCAGGCGAGACAGCAGGCAGCAGACAGAGGAATTTGTAGTGAAGAAGCAAAAAAGGAACTCGAACGAGCGATAGAGGACCTGGAAGCATGTCTAGAAAGACATCCGTAGCCTAAATTGAGTTCTCTACGGCGGAATCTAACGTATAACAAGCAACACCAGATGGGCGCGAAATTCGTGCCCGGGCTTACTACACATTGTTTCGCTCGCCTCTGTTTTGGGCGTTATGGGGCACAATCGGTTTCAGTGAAATGACCAAGCTTTCATCTCTACTCAATGAAGTACATTTGTGCATCGGAACTACCGCTCGGGCCTCGACCGGTTCTACAGATGCACTCAAAGGCAAAGATTTTGATCGCCGGTCAGGCGCCTGGCAGAAAGGTTCATGACTCGGGCGTACCTTTCGACGATGCTAGCGGTAAACGTTTACGTGAGTGGTTGGGTGTAACGCCGGACGTGTTTTATGACCCAGAACAGGTGGCTATTTTACCCATGGGTTTTTGTTATCCGGGGTCGGGGAAGTCGGGAGACCTTGCGCCTCGACCAGAATGCGCACCCGCTTGGCGAGAGCAACTTCTTAGTCACCTTACTCAATTGGAACTCACTATTGTGCTCGGAAGTTATGCTCAGAAGTACCACTTTGGCGAGGCGAGCACTTCGGTGACTGACTTAGTGAAATCGTGGCGGACTTATTGGCCGAATATCGTTCCGCTTCCGCACCCTAGCCCAAGGAATAATATTTGGCTTCGCAAAAATCCGTGGTTCGAGATCGAGTTACTCCCAGTACTTCGGCAGCGTGTCTCCGAATTACTGAAAGGTTGAGCTTGCCCCATAACCCGCGCCAGCACACCGCACCTTCGGCGCCGGACGTAGCAGAACTGCAACGGTTATAACGGCGGTAGGTTTACTAATAGGGGCAGAGGTCACTAATAAGGAGAAGGCAAATGAAGCAAAAAGGTAAAAGCCAAAAAACAGAGGTCAAAAAATTAAAAGGGGTGCTGGAACAGTTTGATCGAAGCGTGTGGGAATCCGCTTTAATTGAACTCAATTACTCTGCTGAAATGACCGTAGGCTTTCAAGTTAAGTCCTTCAAGAAAATTAAGTTCAGGGCGGGTGATTGGGATCAATCAAAACCGGAGAATGGCTGTATTACTTACACTGCAAAAAACAACAGAAACAAGGTCACAGTGATTTTTGCAGACGGTACAGAACAACCACACACTTACGACAAAGGGAAAAAAGTATATGTGTGTGGAAATGCTGCACACTTACCAGAGGAGGAATAATAATGCCACCAAGAGACTGTAATCAGGCAAAAATGTGGGAAAGTGCGATTGAAAAAGCAATAAATTTATTCTGGGTGATGAGTTTTATTGTTGGGGGCGTCGTAGGCGCCGCCGGCGTGTTGCTTACGGCTACGTTAATAGGGGCTCTTGCCGCTGCCGGCGTCGCACTTGGCACTGGAATAGCACTAGGGCTTATATACAACAAGCTGGCCGAAATGTTAACAAATGTACAGAACTGGATTGCTAATAATTGCTAAAAAAAACAGAGGGGTCAAAGAAAGGGGTCGGTGACAATTGATAGTTAATATTGTTCTCGTTTGTCACCGACCCCTTTAATTCTTATGAGTGTCTGCATCGTAGCTAAATTTCCCTGGCAATCTATTCGAGATCTAGGCGTGAACGTTAACCCATGTGTCATGATACTTAGTGATACAAAGGTTACCCTTAACGGCGGGATTTCTTCACCAGTTCAACTGGCAAAACAGAGGAGGCTATCGAATAATTTGGTTGTTTGTTATACAAGTAGTCATGTCCTAGCGACTACAGAGGCACTTGATAAATTCGTCAAAAGGGCTCCAGGGGGCATGTCTCCAGTAGCTGATGTCCATCGTATTGGTGAAAGCTTGGAAGCTATACATAGAGTAAAATTAGGAAAGACTCAGATGATTGTGTCCATCTGGGATAAGGGTTCAGGTACGCCAAAAGTATTTTCACTTACTCCAGGCAATGAGTACGATCCAAAGCATATGGCTGGTGTGATTGGTATCGGGCCCAGAGATGTTGTTGACAACTTTAAATTATTAGCAAATAACCCACCAAAAGCAGTAGAGAAATATATTGAAAGTATAAACTTGCTCAAGGAGATAGGTTGTACCGGTCAAGATTTGGAAAGTCGAATACAAGCGCTGTCTCAGAGTCTTTATCAATCTGTTTTGACAGAAATAGGGGGAGATTTTCGCGAAGCTATAACTTCCTCAAATATCCCCTGTGTTGGATTGCCTGTTCAAGTACAGTATATGGATGTGGCTGGAGTTCAGCAGGTTGGCATGTATGTCGTAGGTGGAGATTCGACTACATTCAATCAGATTACCGCCAGTGAGGGAGATTTAAGACTGCCGAGGCAAAAAGCTGGGCGAGTTCCGTATGAGGATGATGAGCCATACCCAGCCATACAGATTTTTAAATAGTTCTATAGTTGTGGCAAGATTTTTTGTGCCGTAAAGGTGTAACAACTTCTTTAGAGAATCAAAGCTCAGTATTGTTTTCTATATCAGGATAAGGGCTATTTGTATAAAAGTTGCCCAAGGGGTAGGGGGCGTAACGATTATTTTTTGATCAGTTGTTGTGTGGTGAGATGTTTGTTCCAAAGATTGCAAAAAGGATTTGGCGATACCAAGAAAGACACGGATGGTAATCCCCCCTTTTTTAGGTGTAAAAGATCTGAATTAATAGCGGTTACGTGATTCATGGGCAGTAAAAAAGGGATCACTTGTGATCCCTTTCATCGTACATCTGTACCAATAGTAGCCTCTAGTTTAGAGCTTCTTTCATTTTGGCCTTTGCGATTTCCTTCTCAGCATCTAGAGCTTCGTAGAGATTTTCTTCGGGAATGGATTGCAGCATCGCCCTAAAGTAGGCGGCGGGGAGGTTAATTTCACTGGTTTTGTTGCCAGAGATGGTAATGTTTAGCCCACTGGTTGAACCATCAAAGAAATACAGAAAGCTTAATGGAATAGCGAGTCGCTCTTCGTATCTACATGCAGGTTTTCCTTCACAGACATTTTCGTTCTTTGACAAGGTGACCAATGGTAGTTTTTCACCGCGCCGGGTCACGGCATCTTTGTAGGAGCGCCAGTCTGTGTCATCGTATTTGGCGGTAATATACAGTGCGTAATGATCTGCGCCCTCGTGGTCTATCAGTCGGGTAAGGTATATCTCTGAGAAGTTGTCCGACAGTGATTGATCTGAACTGGCAAAGTTGGGGCCGTAGGTAACTTCCCCATTTTCAGGGACGAGCTTAAATTCAATACCTGCGCTGATTTCTTCTACGGAGCCCCAGTCCTTAATTGGCTCGGGTGTTGTCGTTGTTGCTGAGGCTTGTAATGAGCCAAGTGTAAAAAGAACAACGGCCTGTATCAGGAAGGCCTGTTTAAGAAATTTCATTCATTCGCTCCATTTGGTCAGCGTTGGTTGTTGTCGCGGTAAAGGTTGTGGCAAAGGCTGCGGTAAAGATTGTTAACTGAGAGGTCAATTATTCTCATAGGTTCCACAAGCGGCGTCACTTTACGCTGAAACCCATTTTTCATGCAAACAAATACCGACCTTCTGTGTGTTAATATACGCTGCTTATTTATCTGTTTAGGGCTATTGATATAGATTCGCCGGCATAACTGCTTTGTCGTGCATGAAAGCCCTGTACCTGAATCACATGTTCGAGAGCGAAATGTCTGAAAACCCCATACCTGAGAATCAACAACCAGAAAATACGTATATTGTCCGTACCTTTCCGGTGGGTCCCTTACAGTGTAATTGCACGATTATTGGTGATGCTACCAGCAAGAAAGCCCTAGTCGTAGACCCTGGTGGCGATGCCCAGGTTATTCTTCGCACCTTGGCAGAGCTTGAGCTGAAGGTGGTGGCTATTATTCATACCCATGCCCACCTCGATCACATTCTTGCGGCAGGAGAGATAAGAACCGCCACGGGTGCACCTATCTATCTTCATGAGAGTGATATGTTTCTGTGGAGTTCGGTGGAAGAGCAGTGTGTGATGTTTGGTGTGCCCAATACAACATTGCCCGACCCTGATTATTACCTCAATGATGACCATGATCTTGGCTGCTGTGGTGGTGTGGCAATCCATACCCCCGGCCATACACCGGGTTCAACCAGTTTCTGGTTTGAGGAGAGCAAGACGCTTATCGCGGGCGATACGCTGTTCAAGGGTGGCATTGGCCGCACAGATTTCCCGGGCGGTAATTTTGATCAAATAGTGTCGTCGATTCGTGAGCGGATATACACGCTGGATGATGATGCGACGGTGATAACAGGCCACGGGCCAGCCACAACGATCATCAGTGAAAAACAAAGCAACATGTTTGTTAGAGGCTAAAGAGTGGTTTGTTAGAGCTTGAGCTTGTTTGTCAGAACTTAAGAGTTTTTTATCAGGAGCACACATGAAACAACAGATTATGACCATGCTGGACTTGCAAAATGCCATGAACAGCAAGGTAAATGAGAACTGGGCTCAGCAGGGGTTTGCCTGGTATCGGGCTATTTGGATCGAGTGTGCAGAATTGTTAGATCACCATGGTTGGAAATGGTGGAAGAAACAAACACCGGATACTGACCAAGTGAAGCTTGAGTTAGTGGATATTTGGCACTTCGGGTTGAGTATCCTGCTGCTCGAAGCAGATAACCGTGATGGTCTTGTTGGTGATATTGAGCGGCAGATCGTAAAGGCAAACCCTTCCGGGAATTTCCCTGAAGATCTGGAGGCATTTACCTTGGCCACCTTGGAAACCAAGGGCTTTGATGTGCCGGGGTTTGCCACATTGATGGCAGGGATCGATTTGTCATTTGATGAGTTATACACCCGTTATGTGGGCAAGAATGTGCTGAACTTTTTCCGACAAGATCATGGTTATCAGGACGGTAGCTACCGCAAACAGTGGGGTGGTAAAGAGGATAATGAGCACCTCGTGGAAGTGGTGGCAGAGCTTGATCACAGCAGTGCTAATTTTAAGGATGACCTGTATCAGGCATTGGAGCAACGTTACACCCTGAATTAGGGTTGATAGCGTCGTTAGTGCTGAACGAATGATAAACGCTCCCTTAAATGCCTGACGACAAAGGCTTGGGAGCGTGAATCAAAAAAACGTACAATAGCGCTCCGTTGTTTGCACTAAACTGTTAGCTCTAAATTGTTACCGCTAAGTTGTAACCTCTAACTCGATACCCCAATGATTAACAATCGACACCATGACTGATTCTTCTGCCCTTAAAGAAAGACATGAAATCAACAAGCTGCATAAGCGCCTTCGTCGAAATGTGGGTAAAGCTATTGCTGACTACAAGATGATTGAAGAGGGCGATGTTGTCATGGCCTGTTTGTCTGGCGGTAAAGATTCCTTTGCTATGCTAGATATTCTGGTTCATTTACAAAAAACTGCCCCCATAAATTTTGAAATCATTGCTGTCAATCTCGATCAAAAGCAACCGGGTTTTCCTGAGCATATTTTGCCCGAATATTTGGACAGCGTTGGCGTTCCTTTCTATGTGATCGATAAGGACACATACAGCGTTGTAAAATCCAAAATACCTGAGGGCAGAACGACCTGTGGTTTATGTTCGCGACTTCGTCGTGGCACTTTGTATTCCTTTGCGGAGACCATTGGTGCTACAAAAATTGCATTGGGCCATCATCGTGATGATATTGTCGAAACACTGTTCTTAAATATGTTCTATGGCAGCAGGCTAAAATCTATGCCACCAAAATTACGATCGGATGATGGCCGCAATGTGGTGATACGCCCATTAGCCTATTGTAAGGAAAAAGACCTGATTGCCCTCGCTGAGCACAAAGGGTTTCCTATCATTCCCTGTAATCTCTGCGGGTCTCAAGAAAATTTACAACGACAAAATATTAAGACAATGCTTCATGATTGGGAAAAACAACATCCCGGTCGTATCGAGAATATCTTTAGATCAATTCAAAATGTATCGCCTAGCCAGTTGGCAGATGTCAGCCTCTTTGATTTTCACAACCTGCCATTGGATAGAGATACCGAAAAAGATGCCTATGAGTATGAGGATGCAGTGGTTAGCGCCTCCAATATTCAGACAGGTGTTCAGATTATTGATGCCGCTTTGATAGGGTAATTTATAGTAGTTCAAGCGGGTCAGGCACCATCGTCATATTTAATATCTGTTAAGCGGGTGTCTGTACTATCGTGGGTGTCTGTACTATAAATTCTGTAGTTTGGTTCCTCTTTTGGTGGGATGAGAAGTAGGGCCAACGCTGTTGGCTATTACGGTTACTAACGATGGACGATGGAAGAGTTCTGCAAAGAAATACCTTCGTTCGACCTGTAATGGACCAGCGTAAGCCGATGCTTTCGTGGAAGCTTTGGTATAAAAAATATCACCGGATATGCATGAGGCAGCTAATGAAAAAACGATGGTCGAATAAAGCACTACCACTGTTCGTTAGTACGTTAATGCCACTGACAAGTATGGCCGGCGGCTTGTGGTTGAACGAGTATGGTGACCCTTCACAGGGCCGTGCAAGTGCAGGTTCTGAAGCGGGCACCGGTGATGCTTCTACCTCGTTGCATAACCCGGCGGCCATGACTCGCCTTGAAGGCGATCACCTGATGGTGACGGGTGGGGTTGTGTACGCCAAGGCTGAGTTTGATCTGGATAGCAGTGGCGTCTTTAATGGTGACGAAGATGGCGGTGATGCTGGAGGTGCCTTGCCAATAGGTTCTGCGTTTTATACCAGTCAGTTTAATGATAAAACTTGGCTGGGCATTTCTTTTGTTGGTTTGGCCGGAGCAAGCCTTGATTATGACAATGACTGGGCTGGGCGTGTTCAAACGACAGAAGTGGAACTGACTGCATTGGTTGTGATGCCCGCTGTAGGCTATAAGTTGACCGATCAACTGTCTGTTGGTATCGGTTTACCTATTATGTATACCGTGCTGGAAATGAAGCTGGCGGTACCTCGAGGGCCAGGCTTGGACGATGGCCGTGCCAAGATTGATGGTGATGATGTTGTTGTTGCATTAAATTTGAGTGCGTCTTATGAATACGATGAATATACACGTATTGGTGTGACTTATAATTCGGAGTTTGATGCTAACTACAGCGGGAATATTAAAACATCAGGGGGCGCTAAAGTGTCTGCTGATACGGATCTGACCTTGGCCGCCAAATTACGTGTGGGTTTGAGTCATGATATTACCGATTCAACGACAGGGCATCTGACCTGGGGCTGGGAAGACTGGAGTGCTATGGGCGATGTCGCCATTAGTGCTGAAAATGGCGGCGCCAGTTTACCTCGGAACTGGGAAGATACTTACCATTATGCTGTGGGCATAACCCATACTCTTTCTGATGCCTGGCGGGTCAATGCAGGTATAGCCTACGACACCAATCCTGTGGATAAAACCGACCGTACTGCTGATATGCCCCTCGACCGACAAGTCCGCTATGCTTTTGGCGTAGAGCACACGCCCAGCCAGGGGCCTAGTATTGCGGGTAGCCTGGTCTACGCCGATTACGGTAGTGCTACGATTGAATCTGATGGTTTGGGTGGTGACGGTGGGCTCACCGGCTTTAGCGGTGATTATGGCTCCAACGATATCATTTTCTTTTCGATCAGTGCCCGCTGGGATCTGGAGTAATAGCGTTAACAATCCAAGTCAGTAGTTTTACAGTCTTTTCTGTATGGGTATCAGGTAGTTAATTTGTGTGAACCTGCGTGATACTGGCCAGTTGCCAGAGTAGTGTACTTGCCTCACTCATTGCCGCTTTCGATACCCCATGAATGACCTTATAATGATTTTTTCCCCGCTGGATCTAACTTCATGAGCTATCAGGTTCTTGCCCGTAAATGGCGTCCTCGCAACTTCAATGAGATGGTGGGGCAGGAGCATGTATTGCGTGCTCTGGTCAATGCGCTGGACCATGACCGTTTACATCATGCCTATCTGTTTACCGGCACTCGAGGTGTCGGCAAAACTACCATTGCCAGAATTCTGGCCAAGTGTTTGAACTGTGAGCAGGGTGTTAGCTCTGTACCTTGCGGTGAATGTAGTGCTTGTGTGTCAATTGGCGAAGGTCGTTTTGTTGATTTGATCGAGGTCGATGCGGCGTCTCGTACCAAGGTGGAAGATACCCGAGAGCTTTTGGATAATGTCCAGTACGCTCCCGCAGTAGGTCGTTATAAAGTGTACCTGATCGATGAGGTGCACATGCTCTCCACCCACAGTTTCAATGCCTTGTTGAAAACGCTTGAAGAGCCACCTCCCCACGTTAAATTTTTGCTGGCAACGACGGATCCACAGAAGCTTCCGGTGACTGTCTTGTCACGCTGCCTGCAATTCAATCTCAAGAACCTTAGTCCTGAACGTATTGTTGAGCATCTCCAGTTTGTGCTGGGTGAAGAGAAGGTTCCAGCGGAAGAAGCTGGGCTCTGGGCTTTAGCCAGGGCGGCGGATGGCAGTATGCGGGATGCCCTGAGTCTCACCGACCAGGCAATCGCTCATGGTGGCGGTAAGCTTACAGAGATCGAAGTGGGTGCCATGTTGGGTACTATTGATATCACCGCCATTGCCGATATAGCTCGAGGATTGGCCAATGGTGATGGAACAGAAGTTCTTGCTGTTGTACAACGAATGTCAGAGCATGCGCCGGATTACACAGCAGCACTGGGTGATCTGCTGTCAATTTGGCACCGTGTGGCAATCGCTCAAACAGTACCTGATGCATTGGATCATCGACACGGTGATTATCAGTTAGTTTTGGAATTATCAAAGGCGTTAAGCCGCGAAGATGTTCAGCTCTTTTATCAAATAGCGCTACTGGGTCGAAGAGATATTACTCTGGCTCCGGAGCATCGGGCTGGGTTTGAAATGGTGCTGTTGAGAATGCTTGCCTTTCAGCCCGTGGCTGAAAGCCGGGTTGACCCACCTGTGCCCAGTGTCTCCCATGCCAGCGTCTCTCATGAGAGTTCTGCCAACACAGAGGAGGCAGCAGCTCTCGTAAAAAAGCCTGAAGCTGCCCCGACTACGGGCAGCCGTATACCAGAGGAGCCTCTGGAGGTTCCCGAGCATGGTCCATTAGAGCCTACTTCTGAGTCTGTGCCTGAACCCGAACTTGAGCCTGAGCTAAGTTCAGGCTCTTCTCAAACTGAGGGGGAAATATCCCCAGTATCACCACCACCAGAACCAGAACCAGAACCAATACCGCCAGTTTTTGACGACCAGGCTGTGCCACCCCATGTAATGGATGGTGAACCTATCTCTACAGAAACCTTGTTGTCGCTTTCTCATGAGGCGCACAGATTTGAGGCCAATGAAGCTTATGCTGTGGAGGGTTCCTCAGGGAAGCCCTCTATTACTGAGCCGCCTACGGCGGAGCTCTCAGTAAGTGAGCAGTCTTCGGCTGACGTGGTTAAACCTGAGGCATCCCAACCTGAACCGTCTCAACCCAAGCCCTCCCAACCTAGGTTAATAGAAAAACTGCCCCTGTCAGCGGCTGAACCTCAGCGGTGGATCGATATTTATCAAGGGCTCGCTGTTGGCGGTGTTTTACAAAATACGGCGGCTAACCTTGTGTTGATCGAGGTTCGTGGTCATGCTTTTCGGTTTGAGTTGGATATCAACAATAGCGCAATGTATGAGGAGACTCACCAGCACCGTCTTGCTGAAGCATTGTCTAATTACTTTGATCAGCAGGTAACGGTTGATATTGAGGTGGGTCCGGTGACCTCAGAAACACCCCAAGCATATCGAGAGAGAACCCGTGCAGAACGGCAGGCAGAAGCAGTCGAGAGCTTGAAACATGACCCAAATGTGCGCCGTATCCAGGATGTTTTTGGTGGCGTTTTATTGGAAAATACCGTCAAACCTGTAGGT
>DRHD01000262.1 GCA_011049795.1 Porticoccus sp. | reverse complement strand
GGCTAGACTGGCCCATTTCATACCAAGACATCACTCTCTTCCATGAGCATTCGCTACTATGGTTAATCGAAAATTCTGACGATAACCGGCTGAAGTCCAGTACAGGTATCAAAATCCCACTTTTTAGCGGTATATTCAGCGAAATACGCTATGACTTTGATTATGTCGGTGAACCCGGTGATGGTAATAAACATGCAGATGACGAGCTGGTTATTTCAGTGGGGTACACGTGGTAACAACTAGGGAAGCTTCTGTACTGAGTAAACATCGAATCGTGTAGATTTTCCCTTCAAGCTGTAACTGGGTTTACTCTCGGCCAAAAAAGACGCGTATGCCGGGCGCTTCACAACCACTCGGTAGCGAGCCTTTTCGACAGCCAATGGTAGAAGTTCTGATGCGTCTGAATCCACACCGACTAGCTGGTGAAATAGCTGCATTTCTTTTTTCACCTTGCTAGATTTTCCCCTCGGCGGAAACATGGGGTCAAGATAGACCACATCTGGACGATGTTCTTCTGATAATTGCTCCAGATAATCCTTACCGTCTAAACCAAACACAGAGATACGAGCCAGTACTTCCTCCAGTTCAGGGTCAGTACCTGCCTCCAGCTTAGCTCTGGTCAATCCATCCTGAAGGAGCGCCAAAACCACGGGATGTCTTTCAATCATCTGAACAGTCGCACCAAGTGTACTCAGCACAAAACCATCACGACCAAGGCCTGCCGTCATATCCAGAACAAGTGGCCTAAACCCTTTATGACTTAGCCCAACAGACTTAGCTATATCCTGCCCTTTACCACCACCGTACAAACGACGGTGTCGTAAAGCACCTTCTACAAAGTCACAGCGTATTGGTCCAGGAGCACCGACACCCATTTGCTGAAGAGACAATCCTGTGTGATCTACTACGAGCGTAAAACCACTACTGAGGACAGACATATCTTCAGGCGATATCGTCGGCAAATTTAGTTCGGCCGAAAGAAGCTCGGCCCGAGATTCACACCCGGGCCGACCAAAAAGAACTATATTGCCTATGTCATCACTGCATGGGCACAAGTTCCAACTCCACTCGACGATTGGCTTGGCGTCCCGAGGCGGTGTCGTTGCTTGCAATAGCATAGCGTGATCCATACCCAGTCGCCCATATACGACCACTTACAATCCCATAGGTAATGAGAAGCTGGCTTACACTACCTGCCCGGCGTTCACTGAGCGTCTGATTGTATTCAGAACTACCTGTAGAGTCAGTATGACCTGCAACCCGGACATTCGTCTTATCGAACTCTTTCAATACGATAGCCACTGATTCAAGCGTACTGTAAAACTCTGGACGAACCTCGTAGCGATCAACGCCAAACGTAATATTACCCGGCATCACTAAGCGAATATTATCGCCCTCACGCACCACTCGAACGCCGGTGCCTTCAAGTTTTGCCCGCAAAGCAGCCTCTTGGCGATCCATATAGAAACCCACACCTCCACCAACCGCAGCCCCGCCCACCGCACCAATGAGTGCACCTTTTCCACGATCGTCACTACTGGAAACAGCTGCACCAATAATGGCCCCTGTAACCGCACCAATCCCGGCACCTTTAGCGGTGTTACTTACCTGTTGCTCCCCTGTATAGGGGTCTGTTGACATGCACCCAACCAATCCAAAAACGGCTACTGCAATCAGAAACTTCTTCATGTCATATCCTCTTAATGAACACTTAAATAACGTTATGATTATTAACACTCTATAATAAGGCAAGCAGTGTGATCTTTATTCTGTTCAGAACAATAAATTTTGCAAGCCGTTTTATCACATTCAGAAAAAAATGGTTCACAGTCTTATGAAAAATTATTTACATACTTCTCTTATTCTTACAGCCTTTTTACTGGCCGGCTGTGAGGGTTATATCTATACCTTTAATAAGCAGCCTGTATTTGATCCTCCAATTTTATTCTCTAACTACAAAATACCTGACCCTGCACTCAAAACTTGCATCGACCAAGCCATTATCGATCAGCAAGTAGTCAGCCCCGATAAGCTTACTCAACTCAACTGCTCAAGTGCTGGAATTGCAGACCTGACGGGACTAGAAATTTTTTCTGGCCTCACGCATATCAACTTGAGCCAAAATAGCTTGGTTGAAATCAAGCCTCTACTTTTCCTATCTCGCCCCGCCGTCATCAACCTTGAGAATAATGACCAACTCTTTTGTACCGATGGCCAGTTGCTAGCGCAACTGGTCAGCGATTCCGTCAAACTACCGAGCCACTGTGAAAAGTAAACGTACCAGCACCTATTTGGTTGACAAATTATTAAATAAACCGCAGTAATAGTTACCCACAAAATCTGTGGATAACTTTGTGTGTATCTTTGATAAAACTCTACCCAGACCACTCAATTAGGCACCACAAACAAAATGGTTGTTTTTTAACCACTCCTATAATATCCTTATAAATCATATAGTTAAGAATGCAGCATGAAAATATCAATGACTTACAGAGCATTTCGAATATTTCCATAAAGTTAGCAACGTAATTGTGGACAACCTAGCAAGATTAAAAACTAATTTTGGATAATCAGTCATCACTCAACCCTTTGACCAATATCTCGGCTAGCTCACGAACAGCCTAAGAGGGGAGCCATAAATAGTGCTAGCCAGCCTCCAATTGGTGCCAGATAACACCCTGCTCCTGAGTTGCACAATGGATAGATATCTGCTGGTGATCTTTATCCGACATGATATTTTCAACAAGAGTTTCTCTCACAAGCTCGAGAGAGTTGTTCTGCTGGCTAATATGACCAAGCACCAATTGCTGTAATTGATTGAGTTCGATGTTATGTAGCAGGTGAAGTGCTTGATGGTTATTCAGGTGCCCCCAGTCACCACCCACCCGGTTTTTTAATGCTTGAGGGTAAGGACCACTGGCCAACATCGTTGTATCGTGGTTGGCTTCCAACAGCAAACCATCACAACAGCGATAACTGTCCATTATATGGGATGTAAGACTGCCCAAATCTGTGAGGATACCTAGTGATACACCAGCACCTCTCAGGACATACTGAACAGGTTCTCTTGCATCATGGGGAACAGGGACAGGCATAACCTCCAAACCACCCGCCTTGAACACAGCGTGGCTACTGATCAGTTTGAGATCAACCCCTGAGAGCTCCTTCAGTGTTTTACAAGTACCCGCGGTCATCATCACCGTCAACTGATATTTTCTTGCCAGTGGCAGAACGCCGCGGATATGGTCAGAATGTTCATGAGTAACAAGAATAGCAGTGAAGTCTTCTGCCTCAAGCCCCAACCTGGCAAGACGTTTCTCGGTTTCCCTGACAGAAAAACCGCAGTCAATCAGAATGAGCGTATCACCACACTCCACAACGGTAGCGTTGCCCTTACTACCACTGCCTAATGAGGTAAAACGCATCAATCAGGACAAGTTACCGCGTATCAATTTCAGTAACTTGGTGGCGTGTGAACGGTCCAAGCTACCATTTTGGCTATCGTTAATACGCACCTCTACTACCTGTTCGTTCTGAATCAACCGAACCTGGTATTGGAGGACTTCCTGCTCTTCCTCATCACCTTTAAACAAAGAGCTAACAATCCCAACCAATGAACGGTCTTCATGCACGACGGGGTTATCATCAAACTCAACTATCACTGTTCCTGCTGATTGATTTTGATCCATTACCGAAAACCCACCAAGGGACAGTGAATGAATAACCGAGGTCCAAGCGCGGTCGTAGTTAAGGTCCATAGATATATAAGGAGCGTCTTCTTCAGGTGTTACTACATCGACTCTGGATTCATCCCCGATATTCTGGGCAAGAAGAGACACACTACCGCTGCTAATATCATTCACCAGAGCATCAGCCAATCTCTGGGTAAACTCGTTATCTCTCGCTTCACTAACAGATATTTCCGGCCAAGTACCCGCTTTGGCCTCTTCACCTTGCGTTACTTGCATATGGACTAACCATATTTCTGTACTCTTTACCCCCACGCCTGGAGTAATGGTCAATCGAAAACGATGGCTTACATTCACCTCATCCTTAAACTGCAACCAACCCGTTTCCAGTAAACCGCTTTGCGCATCCACCCGCTCTGTAGGGATACCGCCACGTGTCAACATATTACGCACCCGTGGCCAGACTTCAGCAGGGGGCTTGTTGATAGCAATCCAATGCTTTTCACCAAATGTTTGAATAGCAACCGTTTCCTCGAACAAATTCTCTGCCAATGGCTGTGGCCTGGGAGCATTAAACGTTTCTGGCGAGTCACTTAGCAGAGCAATCTCAGGTACGGGATATAGTTGACCTACAGCTGTTTTATCCTTGTCATCAGGAATGACCATAGGAGGTATTTCTTCTGCACGCAGATAATCATTACTGTGGTTGCGAATCAGGTTCTGGTCGCAGCCAACAATAGACAATGCCGCTGCAATCACAACCATCAATTTCGTCTTGGACATCATTTATCGCACTCCGACTAATTTCTTTTTGCTACTTACTCAACAGGCCCGCGTGCTCTAAAGCTTCGCGCACCTGCGTATGATAATGGGGAGATAATTCGGTCAATGGTAGACGAATCGCTCTCTGCATCAACCCCATCTCAGCAACGGCCCATTTCACAGGAATGGGATTCGATTCAACAAACATGGCATCATGCACCGGGTTAAGGCGGGCATTAATTTCTCGTGCCTTTTCAGACTCTCCGTTCAATGCCAGACGACACATTTCTGCCATCAACCGGGGGGCAACATTGGCTGTCACCGATATATCACCATGGCCACCCATCAATATAAACTCCAATGCCGTGCCATCATCACCGGAATAAAGGGCAAAACCTTCTGGGCAGATATCCATCAATTCACGAGCCCGCCCCAAGTCACCGGTGGCATCTTTAATACCAATAATATTGGGAATTTCAGACAAACGAGCGACGGTGTCGGGCAGCATATCACAGGCAGTTCGACCCGGAACATTATAGAG
>DRHD01000261.1 GCA_011049795.1 Porticoccus sp. | reverse complement strand
GCTTTACGCAGAGCGCTACGCAGCGTTTCATCATACTGCAACAGTGCACGTGCAATGCCATGACGAATTGCGCCAGCCTGGCCGAAACTGCCACCACCGGCAACGGTGATTTTCAGATCAAATTTTTCGATAGCGCCAACAAGCTCTAGCGGCTGACGTACGATCATACGAGCTACTTCACGCCCGAAGTATTGATCCAAAGTGCGATTATTAACGGTTACATTACCGCTACCACTGGCCAGAAAAACCCTAGCTGATGAGGTTTTGCGGCGCCCGGTACCATAGTATTGAGTGTCTGCCATAATTAACTATCCGTCAGATATTCAGTTCTTGCGGCTGCTGAGCGGTATGTGGATGCTCAGTGCCTGCGTAGACTTTCAGTTTCTTGAACATAGCATTCCCAAGGGGACCCTTAGGCAGCATGCCTTTAATGGCACCCTCGATGACACGCTCAGGAGCTTTGTCGATCAGCTTTTCAAAACTGATCGACTTCAATCCACCCGGATAACCGGTGTGGTGGTGGTAAATTTTGTTTTTTGCCTTATTGCCAGTCACACGAACTTTCTCGGCGTTAATAACAACGATGTAATCGCCGGTATCAACATGGGGCGTGAATTCTGGCTTATGCTTACCGCGTAAACGGGAAGCAATTCCGGCGGCCAAACGACCCAGCGTCTGATCAGCTGCGTCAATAACAAACCAGTCGTGCTGGACGGTCTCTGGCTTCGCACTAAATGTTTTCATCTTTTTCTGCCTGAAAAATTTTGGGCCTTCCCACCAAATGGGGCTTACCAAAAGGAGGGCGCATTCTACAGATGGGACTGTGACTTTTCAAGAGACTTTTCAAGAGGCTTTTCACCCTTAAAAGCAATTACTCTAAATACTTCGACCAAACGCTCCTTCAGGGGCGATGTGGCCGCGCCAGATACTCATGAGATTGCATTTCTAATAACCGACTCTGGGTACGCTGAAATTCAAAACCAAGCCCTCCGTCAGCATACAAAGACCCCATGTCCACCTCAGCGGACAACACCAGCTTCACGTTTCGATCGTAGAACTCATCGACCATATTGATAAAACGCCTCGCTTGATCATCATTTTTTCTCCCCATCTGCCTCACACCACCCACCAATACTGCGTGAAACTCACGAGCCAACTCTATGTAGTCGTACTGGCTGCGGGGAATGTTACAAATAACATCGAAATCAAACCAAACTACATCTTCCGCTACATAGCGGCAAAGGATCGCCCGCCCTTCCACCTCAATAGAGATGCACTCTCTCACTTCTCCTACCGCAGGTGCCAAACCTTGAAAAGCCGACATTAGCGCTTTATCAGCGGCCTTATCCAAAGGGGAATGAAAAAGCTCAGCACGCTCAAGCGCCCGAAGCCGGTAATCCACACCACCATCTACATTAATGATATCTGTATGTTTATTAAGCAAGGCAATGGTCGGCAAAAAACGTTGGCGCTGAAGGCCATTCTCGTACAGGTTGCTCGGAATAATATTAGATGTAGCCACCAAGGTTACCCGCCGAACAAACAGATACTCCAACAGTGCGCCCAACAACATGGCATCGGCGATATCCGATACAAAAAACTCATCAAAGCAAATAATCTGGGTCTCGCTGGCAATACGACCCGCCACTTTTTCCAACGGATTTTTTTCGCCCTTGAGCTGTTTTAGCTCACGGTGCACTCTCCGCATAAAGCGATGAAAGTGAGTACGCATCTTTTGTTCAAAAGGTAGACTCTCGTAAAAATTGTCCATCAAATAGGTCTTACCTCGACCTACACCACCCCAGAAATAAAGCCCTTTGATGGGCGCGGCCGGCTCAGAGGCTTTAAATTTACCCGTCAGCCTTGCCAACATGCCAATTGGTTGCTCGCCCTTAACATCAGCAACCAAGCGGTCATACAGCGACTGCAGGCAGCAAACAGCCGCCTCTTGAGAGGCATCATAATTAAACCCCTCCTGCTGAAGATCATGCTGGTACCTTTGGACAGGTGTTAGAGGTGTAGATGCTACAGACTGGGACATGGCTCACTAAATAAACAAGATACGTCAATTGAGCGCGAACTGTAACGAGGCGCTCGTTGATTGGCAACCCGAAAGCACTTTAACGCATACATACCCCTCCCAGCAGAGCTTCACACTAAAAAAAAGTTGCCTCAAGCCCTCGCATCTTTCAGACTATGGCCATTGTATTTAGAATACTACATTCCACGGAGGCCTTGGATTGACCACCACAACGTTGCTAATCGGACTAATATCCCTTGCTGTCGGCCTAATTATTGGCTTTGTATTGGCTCGCACTCTTCACCCACAGGCGAGAGAGCGTAAGGATCTGGAAGACCAATTACAAAAATCTCAGGATCAAATAAAAGATTACCAGCAGGAGGTTACCGAGCACTTCACCAAAACTTCCGAGCTGATTAACAATCTATCCCACAGTTATCGGGATGTTCATGAGCACCTTGCCACCAGCGCTATGCGCCTCACGAACCCTGAAATCAGTCGACAATTGATTGATGCGGGCTTTGGCCGACACGAAAATAATAGCAACCTGATCTCCGGGGATACACCAGAGCCCCCGAAAGACTACGCACCCAAAGTTCCAGGCGGCGTCCTAAGCGAAGAGTACGGCCTGAATGATGAGACTCAAACACTCGATACAGCACACATAAAAGTCGCCAATGACGCAACCGAAAACATCGATGATGATGAGGAAGACCCAACGCTCAAGGTAAGCTAATACCTACCAACGGTTGACCATTACCTGAACCGACATCAGGCATGAGGCTTGCTCAAATTAGCGTCACATTCACCCCGCTGCCCGTGCCCCCTATCGCTTTGTGCCATAATAGCCGCCAAATGAATAACAGGAGGTGGCGGTGTCCACTATCTTTCGGATATTGCGCTATATAAGCTGGCCCGCCATTGCAGGCCTTCTGGCGGCAGCAGTTATCCTGCTGCTTTTCCCCGAAGGGCTCAACAACCACAGCGACATGGAAACGGCTGGCCTATCCCCAGAAGCCAACACCGAATGGGCGGGGCCGGCCTCCTACGCATCAGCTGTCCGCCGCGCATCACCCTCGGTAGTGAACATCTACACCCGAAAAACATTAGCGCGATCTCGCCACCCCCTTCTGGACGACCCCTTTTTCCAGCGCTTCTTTAACAGTAGCAACCTCCCGCAGCAGCAGCGCATGCAGTCTTCGCTCGGATCGGGCGTAATTATTACTGCTGACGGCTATGTATTGACAAACAATCATGTGGTCGAAAATGCCGATGAAATTGTGATTCAGCTACAGGATGGTCGCGAAGCTCTTGTTCAAGTGGTCGGAAGAGACCTAGAAACCGACTTGGCAGTACTCAAGGCAGATCTCGACCAACTCACACCCATCAGCATTGGTGACCCCAACCAGATAAAGGTGGGTGATGTCGTCCTCGCCATTGGAAACCCATTTGGAGTAGGGCAATCTGTCTCTCAGGGAATCATCAGCGCAACTGGCCGCAACGGACTAGGACTAAACACATTTGAAAACTTTATCCAGACCGATGCAGCCATTAATCCAGGCAATTCAGGCGGCGCTCTGGTCGATGCCTACGGCAACCTGTTAGGCATTAACTCAGCTATTTTGGATCGCACAGGGTATTCAGTGGGTATTGGCTTTGCTATCCCCGGGAATACTGCCATCAAGGTTCTTGAGGATATTGTGAAGTATGGCCGGGTAATTCGAGGCTGGCTGGGTGTAGAAG
>DRHD01000260.1 GCA_011049795.1 Porticoccus sp. | reverse complement strand
GCAGTATGGTCTGCCAAATACGGCTATCGCTACCCCAGCCATGTAGCAGTACCAAAGGCTCCGGCTGAATTTTATTACCCTGACAGGGGTAGTCATAAACCGCTAACGGAGAAGGTAATGCTTTATTGGCTGCCGTAGCTATCATCCGCCCTTGCTCCGGAGATCAACCAAGGTTTTGTCCAGGGCATCAAGCAGTCTATCCACCTGTTCTTCGGTGTGCTCCGCACAGAGTGTTATACGTAACCGCGCACTGCCCACCGGCACGGTAGGTGGCCGAATAGCGCCCACAAGAAAACCCTTGGTTCGAAGCTGCTCACCCACTTTTTGGGTCAGTTCATCATCATGGAGTAATACGGGCTGGATCGGCGTTGTCGATGCCATTAATTCCAGCCCCAGCTCTTCAACCCCTGATCTAAAACGCTCAATCAGATTTTTTAACTGTTCTCTCCGCCAGGTTTCCCGCTGTAAAATTTTCAGACTAATACGAGTCGCCGAAGCCACCGCCGGGGGTAATGCGGTGGTATAAATATAGGTACGGGCATATTGAATCAGGGTTTCAATCAAAGCCTCGGAACCCGCGACAAAGGCGCCAAAGGTACCAAAGCCTTTACCCAGAGTGCCCATCAAAATCGGTAACTCACTGAGACCCAGACCATAATGCTCAGTAATGCCGCCGCCATTCTCACCTAGCACACCAAAACCGTGTGCATCATCAACCATTAGCCAACCATTGTGTTGCTGGCAAGCCTCGACGAGAGCAGGCAAAGGCGCCAGGTCGCCATCCATACTGAAGACACCATCGGTCACCACCAGCTTTCGTCCACTGGTCACTTTTTGCATACGTCGATTAAGGTCATCACTGTCAGCATGATGGTAGCGATGACAGCGGGCACCGCTGGCCAAACCGCCATCCAGTAAAGAGGCGTGGTTTAGACGATCCTCAAAGATATGATCGCCCTTATCAGCCAGCGCTCGAATAGTGCCAAGATTGGCCATATAACCTGTGGAAAATAGTAATGCTCTGGGCCGACCCGTGAAGGCAGCCAACTCCTCTTCAAGAGCATGGTGCTCATGAGAATGACCATAAATAAGGTGGGAAGCACCACTGCCCACACCATAGGTTTCAGCCCCACGGCGTAGACTATCAATTACCGCCGGGTGGCTAGCCAGGCCAAGGTAATCATTGCTACAGAACGCCACACAGGTTTTGCCATCCACTTGCACCTGAACATCCTGTGCCGACTCCAGCACATGGCGCTGCCGATAGAGGTTATCTACCTTGCGCTGCTCTAACTTCGCTTGAAGCTCTGAATCCATCGATGAAGACTTGGAGGATGACTTAGAAGATGACATAGGGAGCGGTCACCACGCTACTTCGCTGCGTTATAGAACAGGTGATCGGTCTCGGCCTCAGCCATCACTTGATGGAGTACAGCCTCTTCCTCCTCACTATCCCGATCAACCTGATAGGACTCAGGCTTAATCCCCAACCGCTCAAGCAGCTCCATATCTTTATTGGCCTTGGGATTTGGAGTGGTCAGAAGTTTTTCACAGTAGAAAATGGAATTGGCCCCTGCCATAAAGGCCAGAGCCTGCATCTGGTCATTCATCTCCTCACGACCAGCAGACAATCTGACATGGGATTTGGGCATCATAATGCGTGCCACCGCAATGGTGCGAATAAACTCAAAAGGGTCTAAATCCTCCTGCTGCTCCAGTGGTGTACCTGCTACTTTAACCAGCATATTGATAGGCACTGATTCTGGTTGCTGGGGAAGGTTCGCCAGTTGCATCAGCAACCCCGCACGATCCTTTTCGCCTTCACCCATACCAACAATTCCGCCAGCACAGACCTTCATTCCCGCCTTTCGTACATTGCCCAGCGTATCCAGACGGTCTTCGTAGGTACGCGTGGTAATTATTTCGCCGTAGTATTCCGGTGAGGTATCAAGATTGTGGTTGTAATAATCCAGTCCCGCATCAGCAAGCATCTGTGCCTGGTCTTCCTTCAACATGCCCAGTGTCATACAGGTTTCCATTCCCAAGGCTTTCACCTCGCGAACCATCTCGGCAACGTAGGGTAAATCCTTATCCTTGGGTGAGCGCCAGGCGGCACCCATACAAAAACGGGTAGCGCCCGTCGCCTTAGCAGCTCGGGCCTCTTTGATCACCTGCTCAACGGCCATCAGCTTTTCTTTCTCCAGGCCGGTATCGTAACGACTGCTCTGGGGGCAGTATTTGCAATCCTCGGGGCAAGCGCCCGTTTTGATCGAAAGCAATGTACTCAATTGCACTTCATTGGGATCAAAGTGCTGCCGATGTACCACCTGCGCCTGAAACAATAAGTCATTGAACGGCTGATTAAACAGCGCGAGAACTTCGTCTCTTGTCCAATCTTGGCGGATTACAGTTTGGATGACAGCTTCGTTACTGGCAGGCATGGGTAGTCTCACGTATTCTTTATCTGGCTCACTATGATAAGTGAGGCAATCTCACTGTCAACCAAAAATGGATTTAAGGTTAACAGCTATGGTCGAACACTCTAAAACAACCAGCCTGCTCCAGCGCTGCTCTGCGGCCCTACAACGTAGCAGTTATTATCTGTTTCCCGGGCGCTGCATACTCTGTAGCGCATTATCAAAACGCCCATTGGATCTGTGCGTGGGGTGTGAAGCCGAATTGCCCTTTAACCGACCCGCCTGCCAATGCTGTGCTTTGCCAATGAATTCTGCTGGCAGCACTCTTATCAACAGCGTCACCTGTGGCAAGTGCATCTCAGATCCCCCGGCCTTTACCCGTTGTATTGCTCCGCTGCGTTATGAATTCCCCATTAACAAACTGATCAACGGCTTTAAACATCACGGTCAATTTAGCCGAGGGACTGTGCTGGCAGAGCTATTACTGTGTGAACTCACGTCTCAGGAAATACTGCCCGAGCTGATTTTGCCAGTTCCCCTCCATTGGCGGCGGCAATTTACCCGGGGGTTTAATCAGGCCCAGTGGTTATCACATTATCTAGGTCGGCGATTAGCTATTCCCGTAGACACCCGGCTGCTTTCCCGTCAAAAATATACACCGGCCCAACAAGGTTTACCTCGCAAACAACGGCTTAAAAATCTTAAGGGGGCATTTCGTCTCAATAACAACATCGAGGGTAAACATATAGCTCTGGTGGATGATGTCGTCACCACTGGCAGCACCATCTCCGAACTGTCCTGTTTGCTCCGAAAAGCCGGTGCTAATCACGTAGAAATTTGGTGCCTGGCGCGTACACCGCTGGAAAAATAGTGATATGGCCCCGATAATGTCACAACGAACTGCCCTTATGAGTCTGCCCCTATGAGACTATCTTTAATGAGACCAGCACTATGAGCCTAGCCCTATGAATTTGTCCCTCTGGGAAGAAATACAGCAGGAAACCCGTGTCATTGCAGATGCTGAACCGGTACTGACCAGCTTTCTACAGGTCACCATCCTCAAACATGACTCCCTACTGGCTGCGCTGAGCTTCTTGTTAGCTGAAAAATTAGGAGGTGAAACAACTCCTGCCCTGACGCTGCAAGAAGTATTTGATGAAGCATTCCGCTCAGACCCAACCATTGAAGATCAGGTCAATGGTGATATCTGTGCTATTCACACCCGTGATTCTGCCTGCGCAGGTCTCTCTTCAGCCTTCCTTTACTACAAGGGGTTCCATGCCCTTCAAGCTTGGCGGGCAGCTCACTGGCTGTGGAAAAATGACCGGAAGTCCTTGGCACTGGTATTACAAAACCGTATCTCTGTGGTGTTTGGTGTGGATATTCATCCGGCGGCTGTGATCGGTAAAGGGATTATGTTTGACCATGCCACCGGCATTGTTATCGGTGAAACCGCTGTGGTGGAAGACTGTGTGTCCATTCTTCAGTCAGTCACACTGGGCGGCACCGGCAAAGAAGCTGGCGATCGACACCCCAAAGTACGCCGAGGTGTTTTAATTGGCCCTGGCGCAAAAATTCTCGGCAATATTGAAATCGGCGAAGGCTCAAAAATTACCGCATCCAGTGTAGTACTGAAGGACATACCGCCTCATTCACTGGTTGCCGGTGTTCCTGCCGCAGTAGTTGGCACACTGAAAATAGACTCCCCTGCGGAGCAAATGGATCAGGGGTTAAGTGGCTGCCAAAATTAAACTTTTTGCATAGGCATAGGCATAGGCATAGAAGGTTCTACAGAATTTTTAAGGGGAAAATAAATGTCCAAGCTAAAAAATGAAGCTGAATTATTAAAAGAAGCCATCAGAGTCGGTATGATTTACGCGGAGAAAAGAGGTGTCGCCAAGTTTGACAAAAATGATTCTGCAAAAGAAAAAATTGAATATGTCTACCGGTTACTTGCCCACGACAAACTGATTCAACCTCTAGCAAAATCACAACTTGATATTCAACATATGAAACACAAGCTTGCGCTTTGGATCACCAAACAATTGCCGGAAGATCACCCCCTTTTAAAATAAAATTTGTCCACTATTTTTTACCCACTTATTTCTTGTCCAGCTGTATTTTGTCCGGTCATTTAAAGGCTGGTTAGCTCAGCCAAAACCTCAGGAAACAATACTGACAGCGCAATCATTGACGGCAATATAAAGAAGTAAGACAACATCATCCAACGTATTCCTGGCAATGCAGAATGCAACCCCATCAAGTGCTCAATAACCACTATCCCCTTGATCGCAATAGTGCTGCAAACCAAAATCACAATCAGCATTGAAAGCTCTGCCCTCTCAGCAATAAAAGCCCCCATGAGAGTAAAGACCATCAAAATTAGCCAGGAAAAAATAAGTCTATTGATGTCCATTCTCATCCAAAAATCACCTTAATACATACAACAGTGGAAAAATGATAATCCATGCGAGATCAATCATGTGCCAATACGATGCGGCACTTTCCAACCCCTCATAATTACTCGCATCGTAAATGCCCATATGAGTACGAATAGTGACAAATAAAATAGTGCACATCCCCATCAATACATGCAGTAAATGATTAAAGGTCAGGTAATAGTAAAGTGTAAAAAAAGTATTACTACGCGACCCAATACCTGCGGCTTCGTTCCAGTTATATTCCCAACCTTTGATACCACAATAAACACCCCCTGCCGCTAGGGTTAACCACAGCCAGGTCAAACATTCACGACGTTGTCCCAGCTTGATAGCTGCCATTGCTCTCGCAACAAAAAAACTACTCGTAATCAATGCCAGAGTGTTTGCCGTTCCAGCAAAGGTATTGAGCTGTAACGGACCTTCAGAAAAGACCTCCGGGTAATGGGACTTCGCAATCAGAAAAGCGACAAAAAATAAGGCAAATTCAAAAAGCTCTGCATAGATTAAAATCCATACGGCAATATTCCCCGGGGTTTCTTTAGAGACATTTCTACTGCCAGATACTGCCAAAACTTCAGGAGCTATAAGCACTGTCTCAACAGGACTACTTTTACCCTGCAAAAGAGTGCCTGAGCTAACCGTCATGACAGCACCCATCTACCTCAGAATAATCGATACTAAAAATGTGCATCAATCAGCCGTCCAATTGCCTGCTGGGTTGCCATATCATCCGTCAGGGGTTCTGCCATACAAACCTGACAAGCTTCTTTGGCTGACAATCCCGAATTAATCATCAAGGCGGCATAGATCAACAACCGGGTTGAGGCCGCTTCCTCTAAGTCGTGATCCTTCAAGCGGCGTAAATCATTACCCAGTGCCACCAACTGCTGTGCAATGTTCTTTTCAATGCCTGATTCCTGGCACACGATAACCACTTCACGCTCAGCATCTGGATAATTAAAACTCAAACCTAAAAAGCGCTGGCGAGTACTAGGCTTCAGGCCCTTTGTTAAATTTTGATAACCGGGGTTGTAGGAAATGACCAACATAAAGTCTGGATGTGCATGCAATAACTCTCCGGTACGTTCGATTGGCAGCACCCGGCGGTGATCGGACAATGGATGCAATACCACGGTAGTATCCTTGCGTGCTTCAACCACTTCGTCCAAATAACAGATACCACCTTCGCGCACCGCACGGGTTAGCGGCCCGTCCTGCCAAAAAGTACCTTCGGCACCAATTAAGTGCCTCCCCACTAAATCTGATGCCGTCAAATCGTCGTGACAGGAAATGGTGTAGACCTTTCGCCCCAGCTTCTCCGCCATATGTTCAACAAAGCGGGTCTTACCACAGCCCGTCGGACCTTTTATCATTACCGGCAAACCATTTTCCGCGGCCTGCTCAAAAATTTCGACTTCTCGGCCCTGGGGCAAATAATAGTTAGCTCTACTCATAATAAATTCCTGAACAAGTCATGTTCGTAAATAACCAACCGCTAAAATTAGTTGTTGATGCCAACCAGGTTTAAATAAAGCTTGGGCAGCAATGTTGGTAATCGGGTGACATCACTGACCAGTGCGTAGCCCTGGCTACCAAACAGATAAGGCAAATAGTCATTGCCTTTATCATCAATGGTCACGCAAAAAGGTTGCAACCCCTCACGCTTGGCTTCCAAAATTGCCTGACGGGTATCTTCAATACCATAGCGACCTTCATAGTGATCAATATCATTGGGCTTGCCATCGGAAACTATTAGCAACAAACGCTGTTGTGATTTTTGCTGCTTAAGGATCTCTGTTGATTGCCTAATTGCTGCACCCATGCGGGTATAAAACCCTGGCTTGATAGCAACAATACGACCTCGCGCATGATCAGAATAAGTTTCGGAAAAATTCTTCAACAGGTTGTAACGCACCTGCTTATTTTTTACTGATGAAAATCCGTATATCGCAAACTGATCACCTGAACTATTCAGTGCTTCGGCAAATAACAACAGCGTATCGCGGATCACATCAATGACTCGCTGATCTGCATTTAAAGCGGAGTCCGTAGACATAGACAAATCTGCAAGTAATAAACAGGACAGGTCACGACTATTAACCGCACGTGATTTAAAACATGCTGGATTCTCTTGGCTGCGAACAGGATTGGTGACATTATCCAGCCATGCGTCCAGATCAAGCTCCTCACCAAAGGGCTGACGGTACTGCCATTGACGAAGAAGCTTTAACCTGGCAAAACGATTTTTCAAATAGCGGGCAGTATTATTTAAACGCTCAGGTATAACCGCGGGTACGGCTTCATCCGCCAGCATGGGTTGTAGCAAACAAAAGTCCTTAACCAGTTGCGACTTGCGGTAATCCCACTCAGGCAACCGAATGCCATTACCCACCGGCAACTCGTCGTTGTGAGCTGCTGGCAGATCGAGGTCAAACTTAATTTTTGCTGCACCCGCCCGCCGCTGGCGAGACAAAGAAATAATATCCAAATCTTCTACCGCAGAAGCTAAGTTGTCCTCCTGATCTTCGTCCTGACAACGATCCAGCTCCACCTGTTCAGTCCAGCTAAACAAGCTTTCCAACTGAAATACCAGTAGACCATCCGTTTCCTTGCTGTCATCAACGCGCTTAGCCTCCTTGCGACTACTGTCGATATGAGCAGCAGCTGCTGAACTACTTTCAAAGTCATCAAGCTGGTCGTCACTATCAACTGAAATTACCCGTAGTGGTGAGGGGTACAACCATAAGGGGATAGGCAACAAATCACCTGAAGCCCGTGGTAAATGTTGAACACTACCGGGAGTCCTCAATGCCTGTCGGACAGCAACTTCACGTACCCGCTCAACACCCGTCAGCTCGGTTAAAGGTACTCGTTGATCAATAACTGCCGAGACCAGCCGATTATAGCTTTTTGCCAACCCCGCCTTCTCTTTCAACAGCTCAGAACAAGCCCTCTGATTATCAATAAACCAGTGTTGGATATAGGGCTGCTTTGCGGCCAACGCTGTCAGCCAAAAATATAAGGCTTCATTGAGGTCAGGCTCTGGAAAAACAGCAAGACTTGGAGGAAGACGGACACTACGCTCGTCTTGCCAGCTAACGGAAAACCGACGGTGCGTCCCCGCAATGCGCTGAACAAAGCGGCGACGAGTGTTAAATGCTCGAGGCTGTGAGGCTTCCAACACCTTCCCCGGAGAACCGCCCATGGCACGAAAAAATGGCGCCAACTGTGGCGTCAACTGAGCCAACTCTACCCGGGCATCAGGGTAATCCGTCTCGGCTTTCCAAGTCACCATCCGATGCCATAAATCACCGACAAACTCTTCCATAACAACCCCGGTAGTTAACCAACATCAAGCAACGTTAAATTCAACCCCGAATACAAAAATACAATGCAACGCCGCACCTATAACCTGGTGGTGAAACACCACCAGGTTATAAATTTATACCGCAGCAACCTCCAGGGTAGTGACATCCTCCTGGGTTTTACCGACAAAGAAACTCGATAGATAAGCGACCAGTCCTAGCAAGAACACTACGCCAAAGATCTCTCTCGCCCAGAATACCGGGGTTAATTTTTCGTGTGTCGCCATAAAACTTAGTGCCTCACCCGATTCAGGAAGCCGTTGCAAGGCTATCTGCCAGGCACCCGCAACTGTCAGCGCCAAGGTGATGCCCAACATACTCAAACACATGGCCCAGAATGCGAAACGCTCCAGTCGCTGTGCAGCAATCGGGTTACCCTGAGGTCGACCACGCATAATTGGCATAGCGTAAGAAATAATGGTCATCACAATCATGGCGTATGCACCAAAGAAGGCTAAGTGGCCATGAGCCGCCGTCAGTTGTGTACCATGGGTGTAATAATTCACCGGTGCGAGAGTATGTAAAAACCCCCATACACCAGCGCCCAGAAATGCCATAACCGCCGTACCTAATGCCCAGGTGGTAGCAATTTTATTACCGTGTTCATGTCGCCGCTCTTTCACCACTTTGAAGGCAAATACCACCATCATGAAGAAAGGCACTGGTTCCAAAGCTGAAAAAATAGAACCCAACCACAACCAATATTCACCAGGGCCAATCCAGAAATAGTGGTGCCCCATCCCGACCAGGCCCGAGATAAGTGCCAGGGCGACAATGACATACAGCCACTTCTCTACAATCTCCCGATCGACACCCGTTACCTTAATCAGAACAAAAGCGAGTACGGCACCCAAGATTAACTCCCACACGCCCTCAACCCACAGATGGATAACCCACCACCAGAAATACTTATCAAGTACAAGGTTGTCCGGGTTATAGAAAGAAAAAAGGAAAAATACGGCCAAACCGATCAAGCCCGTAATCAAGACCATATTAATCACTGTCTTGCGGCCCTTCAGAATCGTCATGCCAATGTTGTAAACAAAGGCAATACACACCACCACGATACCAATTTTAGTGATCGTCGGCTGCTCAAGAAATTCACGACCCATTGTTGGTAGTAAGTGGTTATAAGTGATCTCCGTTAATCTGGCGTAGGGCACAAGAAGATAACCAAGAATGGTAGCAACCCCTGCCGCGGCAAAAACCCAAAAACTTAATTTTGCCAGCCAAGGGCTGTGTAATTCGGTATCAGACTCTTCCGGAACCAAATAGTAAGCAGCACCCATAAATCCAAACAATATCCACACGATCAACAAATTGGTGTGCACCATTCGTGCAACATTAAAGGGGATATAGGTTGAGAGAAAATCGCCAGAGACATATTGCAGCCCCATAATAAGGCCAAATAAAATCTGCCCCGTAAACAATATCAGTGAAAAAATAAAATAGGGCTTTGCGATCATTTGTGATTCAAATTTCATAATAGATATATCCCTTCATTAACCTTCAATATTTGGTGGCCAGTCGTTGTCATCAATCCTCGACGTCCAAATCAAAAAGTCCGCCAGCTCCTCAACCTCGGTATCAGTCAAATTAAATTGTGGCATTTTGCGACGATCAGGAATGGGCATTGGTTGCATGCCCATCCAGGCTTTCAGGAACCCCTTAAAGGCCAATTCATCACCGCCTCCTCGCCGATCAAAAACATTGCCAAGTTCTGGGGCAAAATATGCACCCTCACCCATCAACGTGTGGCAACCAATACAGTTATTTTTTTCCCATAAATGTTTGCCATTAACCACTGACTGGGTAATGTTTTCCCGGTGATCTCTTTTGGGTAGCTCAAGCATGGTGTCAAACGTAAGACCTACAAGAAGTAGAAAAAAAAACGCTCCGCCTCCGTAGTAAATATTTCGAGCCATACCTTTAGTAAAACGGTCAGCCATAGTATTTCCTCGTATGTAAAAGTATTGACCTGGTTTTAAGGGTTTTTAAATTCTCTAATCTCTAAGACCAAACAATATTGAAGCAACAACAAAAGGACACTGTCACTCCGCACCGGTCTTACCCATTAAGCTGGTAATTTTGGTGAGTTGGTCTGGGCTACCTATAATGTCCGCCTCAACCAAGCGACGACCAGACACGTGAACAAGATCCCCTTGATCCCATTTTTTATTGGGCGAACGTACAACCAACTCACTTCCATCTTCGCGTTTAACACGATAGGCGGCTCCCTCCATACCTACGGCCTGCTGTATTTCACTACCACTCCAGCCTCCGAGCCCCCCTAAAACAAAAGCACCAATCGGACCACCAACAGCTCCGCCCAGTAAAAAACCAGCCCAACCGCCTGTCATCTTGCCCACTGCGGTGTCCGCTTCCTCAGAAATCACAACATCGGCAGTTACCGGTCCAGTATTAAGTAGTATTCCGGCTAATAAATAAGGTGTTATTGCTTTCATAATCTGTCTCCTTGGTATTTTCGGTATAAAATAAAAACTGCTGTTTGCTAGAAGACATATCAAGTTTTGTGCCAACATGTATCTAATTGTTTATAATAGTTTTTTATTTTATGTTGTATTTTTGACAACACTCTTTAAGATGTCATAAAGACATCATAGATATCAATATGACAACGACCTTTTCAAGACAAAAGCAACATGACTTCTACTGATTTTTTTAGCGCACTGGTTTCAATTGTTAGTGACCTACCCCAGGAAATGCCTGCGGAGCGCCGCTACAAGCGACTACTCGACGCCTTACAACAAAGCTTTCCTTGTGATGCTGCTTGCGTACTAAGACTGGACGGCCATATTCTTGAGCCCCTAGCTGTCGTCGGACTAAGTGATGACACGATGGGGCGCCACTTTGTAGTGGAAGAACATCCTCGCCTGGCTAACTTGCTACACTCCCGAGAACCTGTCCGTTTCCCCTCCGACTCCGAACTCCCCGACCCCTATGATGGGTTGGTGGAAACTAGCGACCATCTCTTACACGTGCACGACTGCATGGGGGCCTCGCTCTACATTGATAACCAACCATGGGGCGTACTGACACTCGATGCTACGCTTCCAGGTACTTTCGATAAGATTGATCCCATTGAATTCCGTGCCTTCATCAGCCTGACCGAAGCCACCATCAAAGCAACACACCGCATCGAAGTACTTGAAGCCCAAGTGATAAAGGAACAACAGGTCGCTCAATCCCTGGTCGAAGGCCACAGAAAAAATGAAATCATGGGAAACAGCCCACCTATTAAACGGCTTAAAGATGAGCTTAAAGCTGTTGCCCAATCCTATCTAACAGTACTGATTTTAGGTGAAACCGGTGTAGGTAAAGAACTCGTGGCCCGGCAAATCCAAATATTGTCATCACGGGGAGACCTGCCACTGGTCTACGTCAACTGTGCTGCCTTGCCGGAAGGTATTGCTGAAAGTGAATTGTTTGGGCATGTCAAAGGTGCTTTTTCCGGTGCAACAACTAATCGTTCAGGAAAGTTCGAGCTAGCCGATGACGGTACGCTCTTTCTGGATGAGATCGGCGAGCTATCCCTAACCATACAAGCCAAGTTACTGCGCGCACTCCAAAGTGGAGAAATTCAACGGGTTGGTAGTGATCGTCATATTGAGGTGGATGTCCGTATTATTGCTGCAACCAATCGAGACCTTAAAGAAGAAGTTGCCGAAGGACGATTTCGTGCCGACCTCTACCACCGGCTCTCCGTCTATCCAATTTATGTTCCTCCACTCCGGGAGCGAGGCAAGGACATACTGTTGCTGGCAGGACATTTACTGGAAATCAATCAACGTCGCTTCGGCGTCAAAGGCTTACGACTAGCACCTGACGCAAAACAAATGCTGCTACATTACAACTGGCCAGGAAATGTGCGTGAATTGGAACACTTGCTCAGTCGAGCCTCCTTAAAAGCCATAATGGATCAAGGGCGCGATTCTCGCACCGTCATTATCGAGTCCCAATACTTAGACATTGACGGACAAAGAATACCTGAAGAGAGTGATACCTCCGCCACGATCCCTCAACCCAGCATGATTCCAGACAGGAGCATTACGTTAAAGAATGCCGTAGACCAATTCCAGCAGGAGCTCATTGCCGACAGGTTACAAATTCATGATGGGAATTTAGCTGCGGTGGCCCGAGACCTAAATATAAATCGTAGTAATTTATATCGGCTATTAAAGCGTCTATCGCCGTAATCTGACGCTACCAGGTTCGCTTGATTACGTATTCAACTGCCTACAACAAAAAAAGAGATTTTTTATCAGCCCCTTTAAAATACCGGTTACCCCCCAATATCCAGAGATAATGGATAAAACCACCTCACTCAAAAATAGTATTTTTATCACCACCGGATTTGTCATCCTTATCTGGTGGATCAAACTATGGGAGGAAATACTAGGGTGGGATTTACACCAGCTAGGGGTTTACCCACAAACACTCAGCGGGCTTGTCGGTATTGTTACCGGCCCACTTATTCATGGCTCTTGGCAGCATGTGATTGGTAATACTCTGCCCCTGCTACTGTTAGGCAGCATCCTGATTTATGGGTACCCTAAATCACGCTGGTGGGCTTTAGCCATTATCTGGTTGTTATCCGGTGCAGGGGTTTGGCTGTTTGCTCGTGACAGCTATCACTTCGGGGCCAGCGGGCTCACTCATGGGATGTTTTTTTACCTGTTTATTGGAGGCCTTCTCAGGCGAGATAAACGCTCCATTGTCCTACTCATGATCGCTTTTTTTATGTATGGCGGCATGTTGTTGACGATATTCCCTCGAGAACCAGACGTTTCCTATGAATACCACTTTTTCGGCGCTTTAGGCGGAACTCTTAGTGCTCTGATCTTTCGGCTCTGGGACCCCAAAACAGTGCCGAAAGCCTATTCCTGGGAGCAACAATTCGGTGATGGGTATGTGGTTGAAGAAGAGGATCTGATCATTGGAGATCAATGGAAAACTGAAAAACAGAGGGAGCGAGAGAAGAAACTAGAGAGCGAACTAGAAAACCCTCATACGACTGATGCGTTTAAACATTCAGGCAATCACCCAAAATAATGTACGTTTTATCTACCTGCCAAATGTTCATTAATGGCCTGTAGAAAATCGGGGCCATATTTTTCTAACTTGCGCTCACCCACACCACCAAGCTGACTAAATTGCTCCATATTTTGCGGCACAGTGACACACATTTCCTGCAACGTCCGATCATGAAAAATAATATAGGGTGGAATACCCTGTTCATCAGCGAGTTCTCGCCGACACTCTCTCAGCACCTCCCAAAGCGCCTCATCAATGTCCGCCGAAAGGAATGTTTTGGTCAGGCGCTTGGCTTCTTTTTTCTTAATATCACGGCGCAGCTCAATTTGCTCATCACCACGTAGTAATGGACGACATTTCTCCTCCAGCCGCAGTGCACCAAAACGTTCCACGTCCACACAAAGATAGCCCCGAGCAACCAACTGACGGAGCACCGAACTCCATTGGTTGTTATCCAGAGTCTTACCAATACCATAGGTCGGTAATTGATCATGGCCATATTGGGTAATTTTGTCCGTCTCAACACCCAGCAATACATCAACCACATGCTTCACACCGAAACGCTGACCTGTTCGATACACGGCACTCAGGGCCATACGTGCAGCCTCAGTTCCGTCCCAGGTATCCACCGGCTCTAAACAATTATCGCAATTGCCACAGGGTTCGGGCAGAACATCGCCAAAATAATTCAATAATACCTGCCGGCGACAACTGGTGATTTCACACAATCCCAACATGGCATTTAATCGATGCTGTTCCGCTCGTTTATGCTCTTCACTTCCTTCGGAATTCCCCATCATCTGTCGGAGCTTGATGACATCCTGAAGACCATAAACCATCCAGGCATTAGCCTGCTCACCATCACGGCCTGCACGACCCGTTTCCTGATAGTAAGACTCCACCGTTTTAGGCAAATCCAAATGGGCCACAAAGCGCACGTCGGGCTTATCGATACCCATACCAAAGGCAATAGTGGCCACCACAATCACACTATCTTCACGCAAAAATCGAGACTGATTGTCGGCTCTGGTTCCAGCATCCAAGCCTGCATGGTACGGAAGTGCGTTAAACCCTTGCTCTTGCAACCAACTGGCAATCTCTTCTGTTTTCTTTCGAGACAGGCAATAAATAATACCCGCATCAGTCGCGTGCTCATCTTTCAGAAAACGTAACAACTGCTGTTTGGCATTGTGTTTCAACGCTATGCGGTAACGAATATTGGGCCGGTCAAATCCCGCAATAAACTGGCGAGCCTCAGACAAATCCAAACGGTTGATTATTTCACTGCGAGTACGAGCATCGGCTGTGGCCGTGAGCGCAATACGAGGCACATTTGGGAAGTATTGGTGCAAGATGCTGAGCTTTAAATAATCTGCTCGAAAGTCATGACCCCACTGAGACACACAGTGCGCTTCATCAATAGCAAATAATGCAACGGGGGCTTGCTGAAGTAACGATAGCGTTCGATCCAGCTTCAGTCGTTCCGGGGCGATATACAATAAATCCAGTTCACCCGCCAACAATGCCTCTTCCACCTGCCGAGCCGTCGCAGTATCCAAGGTGGAATTCAAGTAACTTGCCCTCACCCCCAATTGGCGCAAGGCATCCACCTGATCTTTCATCAAGGCTATTAAGGGGGAAATTACAATGCCACAGCCCGAGCGCAGCAGAGCCGGGATTTGATAACACAGGGATTTACCACCGCCCGTGGGCATCAACACCAAAGCATCGCCCCCATCCATCACCGTTTGGATAATCTCATCCTGAGGTGGGCGGAATGATGGGTAACCGAAAATGGTTTGCAGAGTATCTTGGGGGGTGCTCATGGCGGCGGAGTATACCCGAACTCTTCGTTGATAGGGTGCGAGTAGCCCATCACTCATACCCTCAGCTTGGCTGGCTTTGGGTCAGTCTAAAAAATCACAAGCCAACAGGCTTTGTATCAAAGAAAAGTAACGGCTAAGGCATTGATTTTTCTAGACTATCGATTATGATCAATAGCCTAAGAATTTAATAAGCACATTGCACGGGGGCTTGTTTTGTCAGTAATCACATCTTTTGATACCCCCCCTAATTATTTGATTTTAATGTCAAAAACCCCATTTTTTAGCATCAATTCTCCCTTGATACAGAGCCTTCTAGTTAAAAAGCCTTCAGGCTTATAAATTAGCAGTAAGCAGTAAGCAGTAAAGGAAATTAGTTCGTGCAAATTCGACAATATAAAGAGACAGACCTAGCCGCGGTTCTTGATTCATGGGAGGTGGCGACACGATTAGCTCATGAGTTTATGACGGATGACTTTATAGCTCAGGAAAGGAAGAACGTCGCTGCGATTTATCTTCCCAATACTGATACATGGGTCGCTGAAATAGACGGTACGGTAGAAGGCTTCATAGCACTTATGGGCAAGGAGATTGGCGCTATATTTCTTCAACCCGGCTGTCATGGGAGGGGTGTAGGTAAAGCGTTAACGGATAAAGCTCAGGCGCTTTATGGAGATCTTGAGGTCGAGGTTTTCAAAGAAAACACAATCGGTCGTAACTTCTACTCAAAGTATGGTTTTGAAAATCTCGAAGAAAAGTTACATGAGCCAACCGGGCAGCAGGTATTGCGTCTGGAATTTACTGCTAACAGGCAAAGGTAGTCGGACGCGGACGCGCAAACGCGCCGCTGCGTTGGACGTTAGGTGACAAAAAATATGCATCGCGACAATATTCAACATTGGCATCACGATCATACCTTCGCTCAAGATCAGCGTAGGCCTGGAGAGTCGCGCACGCTGATTGTAATTGCGATAACTGCCGTGATGATGGCCGTTGAGCTCTTTGCGGGTATCAAGTTTGGTTCTATGGCGCTCCTTGCCGACGGCTTGCACATGGCATCACACACCGTGGCACTCAGCATAACCGCTTTTGCTTATGTCTACGCACGTCGCAACGCACGCAATAGTCTTTACAGCTTTGGTACTGGCAAGGTCAACGCACTGGGTGGCTTTACCGGGGCCGTTTTGTTGGCAATTTTTGCTCTGTTCATGGGCGTCGAGAGTGTTGGTCGGTTGCTTAACCCGGTTGAGATTATTTTCAATCAAGCCATTTTCGTTGCCTTGTTGGGTTTGTTGGTTAATGGCGCCTGCGTGTTTATTCTGGGGGTTGAGGGTCATGATCATGACCATGCACACCCACATCATCACGATCACAATCTGAAGTCAGCATACCTTCATGTAATGGCTGATGCCCTCACTTCTGTATTGGCAATCGTTGCATTACTCACAGCGAAGTACTTTGGGCTCATCTGGATGGACCCGGCAATGGGGATTGTCGGCGCACTTCTTGTGGCGCGGTGGTCTTACGGCTTGTTGGGCTCAACAAGCACCGTTTTGCTCGACCGACAAGCATCGGAGAAGCTACGGGAAAAAATTAGAGAAGTGGCCGAAGCCGATGGTGATACACGGGTCACTGATTTACATGTGTGGTCAATTGGTCCGGAAATCTATTCCGCACAAATTTCTGTAGTTGCGAATAATCCGGCGACTCCGATCGAGTACAAAGCTCGGATTCCCGCTGCCTTTGGGCTCGTGCACATATCCATTGAAATCCATAAATATTCAGACCTTGAATATACAGCTTAACCAATCTTTCTATTGAACTTGTCACCTAACAATACGTTGCAGGTGGCGTTCAAACAGCACCTGAACACAGGCGCTATGTGAAATAGCCGTATATAAAGATATTGTATTAATTAGAGATTATAAAAATGATTGAAGTAGTAATTCTCGCTCTAGCACTGAGCATGGATGCATTTGCCGTATCGATAGGGTTAGGATCAAAGCACATAAAGAAGACAGCGTCCCTTGCTATCACAGCTGGAATATACTTTGGTTTGTTTCAAGCGTTGATGCCGTTGATTGGCTATATGGGCGGCAGGGGAGTTTTTGGCTGGGTTGAGGCTTACGCACCATGGGTGGCATTTTCTCTTCTGTTATTAGTTGGCTGCAAAATGATCTACGAGTCTATTTCAGAGGGCATAGAAGAAGATATAGCTAAAATTACCCATAAAGTAATGTTAATTCTCGCTATCGCAACTAGCATAGATGCAATGGCTGCTGGTTTTTCACTAACAATACTTAACGTGAACCCATTTGTAGCATGCGCGATAATAGGAACTACTACTTTGTTTTTTAGTTGGGTTGGCGTGTTTGTTGGAGCCAAGAGTGGAACGTGGCTTGAAAGTAAAGCTGAGCTATTCGGTGGCATAGTCCTTATCTTAATAGGACTAAAATTGTTATTTGTTTGAGTGTTTACCCGCATCACATATCAAGTGTGTCAACGCGGACAAGTTTACACAGGCGTTATATTTAGTGCTATTAACTAAATAACAAAGATATTCTTGAGGTGTGAAATGAAGAATTTCTCTCCAAAATTTTATTTAACAACTCTGACCTTACTGTTAGGTTTAGTACTTTTTTCGGTATACCTCTTTCGTTCTATCTATATACAGCAGCAAGAGTTAATAAATGTTGAAGAGAACAGGTATAACTCTTATTTGTTAACAACTCAGTTACGCCGGAGTTCGGACGAACTAACTCGCCTCGTTAGAACTTATGTTGCCACAGGCAATCCCATGTTTGAAAAACAGTTTTTGGAAGTACTTGCTATTAGAAATGGCGAAGCCCCATTGCCCGTTCATTACGATAGAGTTTATTGGGATTTCCTGGCCATTGAAAAAAGTACACCACCTTATACTTTAGGTGAGCCCGCATCACTGCTGAGTTTAATGGAGAGCGCGGGATTTACAGAAGACGAATTTTTATTAATGGAGAAAGCCCAGGAAAATTCAGATAGCCTTGTATACCTTGAAAAAATTGCGATGAATGCCATAAAGGGAAAGTATTTGGATGAAAATGGTGAATATTCCGTTACTGGCATACCTGATCAACGAATGGCAATTGATATATTACATAGTAATGAATACCACAATGCCAAAATAAGTATCATGGAACCCATTAATCAATTCTATGAGACGCTAGATCAACGCACCAAAGCACAGGTTGATCATGCTGCCAAACAACTCAATTTTACTTTAAATATTCAAATATTTATATTCACTTTAACAGTCATTGCAATTTTATTATTGATGATTTCTGCAAAACGGTATCATAAAAAAATGGTACTAAGACTTAACCAAAGGGTTAATGAAAGAACTGACGAACTAAATATTTCTAACCGTGACCTTAAAAAGGCTTTGGCAGAAATTAAAGCATTAAAGGAAAAAGAAAAACGTATTATTTTTGATGCCACAGTAAGATCAGCACAGCATATCCTTAACAATTTATTGAATCAGATGCAGTATTTTAAAATGGTTGCTGACGAAACAAATGCGTTTGATGATGAAGTTAATGAAATATACAAGAACACGATTGAAGAAGGAAAAGAATTAGTTATAAAGTTATGCTCAGTTGAAGAGTTAACGGAAGAAAATATCATTGGCTCTGTTTATCCAAAAAATGGCAAATGAATTATGCGTTATATTTCATCAAGGCTACTAAGAGGGAAATTACAATGCCACCACTCGTGAGCATCAACACCAACGCATCGCCCCACCCATCACCACCTGGATAATTTCATCCTGCTTTCCTTAGCATAGAGCCGACCTAAAATAGTTCTGCCCCTATTTATCTTCTAGATCAGCGGTCAATGGCTACCTATCGCGTTTAAATGCAACCTAACCCATTGATTTTAAAAGGTACATGGATATGATAGACGGCTAAGGGAATAAATAAAATCAGGTTTGTTTATTCTACGTTATTTTTCTTATTGGTCTCCTTCCATCGCTGCTTGCTCTCTACCCATTGCCTAATAATTTGTCCTTATGTCTCACCCAAAACCAGACCGTCCTCACAAAATCAAAAAACCCTTCTCTGTTTGAGAACTGGGTATCAGGTGTGTTGCGACCAGTCACCTAGTATCGGCCCTGTTTTAGGCTTTTAATCATCTCACGGTCAAACAGTTCTCGGTGTTGAGGAAAGTCATCATGAATAATCAAAATATTGCTTATCTGCTCGCGGTTGTATGTGGAACCTTTTTTGGGGCGTCTTTTGGGATGTTTGCTCATGGCCCGGATGCGTGGGCTGGCACCGGCGTGATGTGCGCTATTGGTGCCTGTGTTACTGCTAGTGAGTTTATTCCCTCCTTTTAAACTTGTTTTGTTCTCCTTTTTGTTCTCCCCCTGTTAGACCACCGCGATGTGGTCTTTTTTTATGATCAATGCCAACAGGGGGCCATCGCGCTGATTTTCACCCTACCCTCGACATACCCAAATACCCATTGCTTCTCTTATGCCCAAAGCTTCTCGTTAGTTGAGACAATAGCCGAGAAAATTTGGGCGAGATACTTTTCACAAAGAATCATATAATGCGCGGCTATCGCTGGCACAGGCGAGTCTGAGGCTTTTACAAGGCTGACCCTCTTGAATGTGGCCACTTATCAAAATTCAATATTATTGCCGTAACGCAGGACAGACTATGGAACGCCCAGAAGTAAAAAAAGGTGACTTTATTACTATGAGAGAACGCGCGGATGATCCCGGTGTTGAAGCTCTTATTTACCGAGTAGAGGAAGGCGGGACATTATTTGTGGGTTATCACGCCTACAGTATTAGAACGACCAAGGCACACGCAGTCTGGGCTGATACTTTCTGGATGGTGACTGAACGCAGGAAGCCACAAAAATAAGCGCTAAAATCAGGAATTGAAAACAGGAGGCTGAATAGTCTCCTGTACGGGCCTTACACTGGGTTAACTGCCCCAGTAACGTACACGCCCTACATCGAGATGCACAAAGTCACTTCTTGAATAAAGACCAACACCACCGCCTTTTAATACCTGTGCGCCCTGGTGCAGGTATTTGGTCTCAATGCCAGGGATACGAATATCAATCGCCTTGCCCTGCATATGCAGGCTTTTTTTGGCGACACCACCACTTTGTTGACTCAGCATGTTGTTCGTCGCAGGAGAACGGTAGCCTGAGATAATATGAAATGGTCTGGATGTGCCCAGCATATCTTTTAGATCACTGAGCAATGTCAGCAACTCAGGGGACATTTCACACACTTCATTTGTTCGATGATCGCGCAGCAGATGATTAACCTCTTTGAGGCTCTGAGGCAAAAAGTGTCCATCAAGGTAGAAAGTTGTCTTAAGCGACTCACCCGTATGCAAATTATAAAATGCCATGCTTCTTTCTGGAGAAGAGACGACTTTGCCCAATGCGGAAGAAGAAACAGCCAGCCCAGCAGTTAAACCACCCATCATGCGCAGAAAGGTTCTGCGAGAGTTTAAAGACTGTTTTTGCATAATTATTGAACAACGCTGCTTGGATGACGATTAGCTACAAGTTATGTGCCTGTGTACGGCGAGCACCAGTTATAGTGCGCGATTATGCCTCAACAGGCTTGACCTGTACATAAAGCGATCAATTGAGAGGTAATTCCACCGATGGGTTCTCATTATTCTGTTGGGCCAGCGCAATGAGATCATGCCGATAAAGGTCTTCGGCGAAATGTAAGAGGTTGTTTTCATCCAGCCAGGCTGTCCAATAGGTCACATGAAGCTCAACAGGGTTCTCCAGGCGAATGTTGTGTGTTGTCACATCATCAAATAGTGGGTCCAACTCTTCCGGCGTCCAACGATTAGAATACTGTACTAACGCATCTGCCAGCATGCGTGGCTTTTCCAGCCGAATACAACCGGAACTGAATGCCCTTCGGTCGGGCTCAAAAAGAGATCGGTTTTTTGTGTCATGCAGGAAAATACTGTTGTTACTATCAAGTTGAAACTTAATGCGGCCCAATGTATTTTTCATACTCGGGGGTTCCCACAACCGCTGATATTCACCACCTCGGTACATTTTCTCCAGATCGATCTGGTCTTCTGGAACAATCACTCTGGGTGTTTCCCAGCCCGATAAAACCTGTAAATTCTGCTTTGACAGATAGGTTTTGTCTTGTTCCCACTTAGGCAAAATATCCCTAAACGCAATACCTTTGGGGACACTCCATGAAGGGTTAACCACGACGGTTTTAACCTTGCTACTAAAAATGGGCGTTTGTCGGCTGCGTCGTCCAATGATGGCTTTCATATCCAGCTGAACTGCACCCTGGTCATATAATCGAAGTCGATACTCGGGGACATTTACCTGTAGGTAACGCTCTCCTGCAATGGCTTGAAGCTCCTGCTGTCGATTGATATTTAATAACAGCTGCTCAATCCTCTGCCGAGGAGGGACGCTCAGTAGACGGCGAACCTGAGGGCCCAGAATGCCATCCACTTTTGCGCCGTGTCGTTGTTGAAAGGCCAATAACGCTTCATGTAATTCAAGGTCGAATAATTCAAGTGGCTCAAAAAAAGAGGCCTCTTCCTTTATATCGCCAAATAGATGAAGAAGGTTTCGCAGTTGAACAACTTGTTCATGAACATCACCGAGGCCAATTAAAGGGCCTCCAGATAAAGGCTCCCAATGACCTGAACGATCAATCTTCTCATAAAATCTCACAGCGTCCTGTAAGCCAGAAAATTGCTTGCCCTGTATTGGTTTTTCAATCGGTGGATAGGGTGCCACTTGATAAACATACTGATTGATTGGCTCAACGAAGGCTAACGACCGCTCTTCCCCCAAGTCTGCTGCAGCCCACAAAGAAAAAAACAGCAAACCAAAGAGCAACAGGGGGAATCTTTCAAATGACATGCATATCTCCTCCTGAGGTAGCGCATCGGCTGAACACAACGTAGCAGCGGCCTACTTGCTGCATTTGCTTTCTGCATTGACTCACACTGAGAATTAGACACATAGGCGTGAATAAAGGTTCTACCTACTATTAGTCTAGCTTGGGTTGATAACTCATGTCTTAATAAAACAGAACATCGGGGTGTTAGGCACCCCATCGTCAGGGAGGGAGGGAACTGGGCTAACGCCCTCTCAAAAAGAGCTTATCGAGCTCTTCCAGCGATATCTGGGTCCAAGTGGGACGACCGTGATTGCATTGCCCGCTACGCTCGGTGGCCTCCATATCACGCAGTAAGGCATTCATTTCCTGAATGCTGAGCTTTCGGTTAGCTCGCACAGAACAATGGCAAGACATCGTCGCCATAATTTCATTGAGATGCTGACGAATACGGTCACTGGTGCCGTGAGTCGTCAAGTCAGAAAGCACATCACGCACCAAGGGTTCTACATCAGAGTCACGCAACATAGCGGGTATCTGCCTGACGATCAGGCTTTCCGGGCCAGCCCGTTGCAGGGAAAAACCCAATGAACCAAACAGTGTTTGATGTTCATCCGCAATATCAGCTTCTGATTGGCTCACAGCCAGAGTGATGGGTACCAGTAATGGCTGGGAGCGAATACCCTCTAAATCAAATGCCTGCTTCATTTGCTCGTAAGTAATCCGCTCATGGGCAGCATGCATATCCACCAGCACCAGTCCCTGGACATTTTCGGCCAAAATATAGATGCCCTTAAGCTGGGCTATGGCATATCCCAATGGGGGTACTTCGTTATCCGATGACGTCATGCCAGCAGAATGGTCAGGAGAGCCCATAACCGGTTCACTGCTGCCAAGTGGTGTCTGGTGTAATGACTGATATACAGCCATATTTTCTGCCACGGCTCCGGAAGATATTGAAGGCGGAAGTGACCTAAGATTCATGCTGGGTTGCTGCGAAAAGGGCGATGGCTCACCCCCATTATTTTCCGCTGGGTGTGCTGCCACAGCTGACACACTGGAAGCCTGATCTCCTGGCCGAATATCGGCCACAGCCCGATGCAAGCTCCGAAACAAGAAGTCATGCACTGTGCGGCTATCACGGAAACGGACTTCGTGCTTGGTAGGGTGAACGTTAACATCCACATCAGTGGGGTTCAGCTCAAGATATAGAACAAAGGCGGGATGACGCCCATGGTACATAACGTCCTGATAAGCTTGGCGAACAGCATGGGTAACCAGCTTGTCACGGATACTCCGGCCATTCACAAAGAAATGCTGTAGGTCTGCCTGACTACGAGAAAATGTAGGCAACCCCACCCAACCCCACAACCTCAGTCCTGCGGCCTCTACGTCCACATAAAGGGCATTCTCCATAAAGGCGGAGCCACAGATAGCGGCCACTCGTCGCTCTTGCTCTAACTGAGTATTCGCAGCCCTGAAACTGTGTATGACCTTGCCATTGTTGCGCAGGGAAAAATCGACATCAAAGTGGCTCAGTGCTAGCTTTCTGAGCACTTCATCAATACGTTTGTACTCGGTTTTTTCTGTCCGCAGAAACTTACGCCGTGCCGGGGTATTAAAAAACAAATCTCGAACTTCTACGGTGGTTCCTCTGGGGTGCGGTGCAGGAGTGATTTTTACATCCATATTCCGCCCTTCAGTTTCTGCCTTCCAACCGTGATCCTGCTCATGTTCATTAGAGATAATCGCCAACCGCGATACGGATGAAATGCTGGCCAATGCTTCTCCACGAAAGCCCAATGTGGCCACTGCGTCCAAATCGTCCAACTGTTCAATTTTACTGGTGGCATGACGGCTCAGTGATAGCGGTAAATCTTGTTCTCCAATCCCACTGCCATTGTCACGTACCCGAAGCAATTTAATGCCGCCATTCTCCACATCAATATCAATGCGACGGGCACCACTATCAATACTGTTCTCTAACAGCTCCTTGATCACTGATGCAGGGCGTTCAACCACCTCACCGGCAGCAATCTGGTTGGCCAACCTGGGGCTGAGCAAATGAATTTTTGACATGGCTTATTTTCTTTAGGTAAGTTTTCTTTAGGTCAATTGCTTTTAGGTCAACGGTCTTTAAGCCGCTTTTAGTTAAGCCACTTATTGTTAAATCACAGGCTTTTATGCCATAGCTTCATGATGTAGGTATTCTCAAGCGCTGTCCCACTTTAATGCGGGTATTTTTCAGTCCATTGTGGCGCAATATTTCCTCAACTGAAACATTGTGACGCACTGCAATACCTGACAGGGTGTCACCTCGAGCAATGACATACGTACCCCCACCACCTGCTTTTTGAGCAGCCAGCAAGGTGCCCACTGGAAGGTTGCTAGAAAAGTAACGATTCACACCCTGAAAAATTGAACGAGCCATTTTCTGCTGATAACTCCGGCTTGCCAGGCGCTTTGCTTCGGTAGGGTTGGAGATAAAACCGGTTTCTACGAGGATTGATGGAATATCTGGTGACTTCAACACCACGAAACCCGCCTGCTCCACTTGTTTCTTATGTAATCGGGCAATACCGCCTATAGATTTCAGTACCTCAGACCCAACTTCAAGACTACTGCTCAGTGTAGCGGTCATGGACAAATCCAGTAAGACACTGGCCAGCATATGATCCTTGTCATCCAGGCTCACACTACCAGCACCCCCAATTAAATCGGCACGATTTTCGCGATCCGCCAGGTAACGTGCTGTTTCACTGGTTGCTCCACGCCGAGATAATGCAAACACAGAGGCTCCATTGGCAGAGGATTTTTTGAATGCATCCGCATGTATGGAGATAAACAAATCTGCACGTTTTTTATGGGCAATACTGGTGCGTGTTCGCAAGGGGATATAGTAATCACCGCTACGAACCAGCACAGCCTTATAACCCGGTGCTTGGTTAAACTGCTTTTGCAATTCACGACTGATGGCCAATACCACCTGCTTTTCTCGGATGCGTTTTGGGCCCGAAGCACCAGGATCTTCACCACCATGCCCAGCATCAATAGCAATGATAATGTCCCGGCGGTTATTGTCAGCGGTAATATCCGCTACGGTTTTGGTTGTCTCCTTATCATGGTCATAGAGGTCTACTACCAGCCGATCGCCGTATTGCTCATTCTTCGATAGAGAAAAGCTGCGCGGTCTAACTGCTTCTTTCAGGTCTAGCACTATGCGTAGATTTTTTTGTTTATTTTCACCGGTACGGATAGAGGTAATTGGTGATTTTTCAAGATCGAGACCAGCAGTACCCGCCTTAAGTGATGTATCGTCAATATCAATCACAAGCCGATCGGGGCTCTCCAGAGAAAACACCTTATGGGCCACTGGCTTACTAAGGTCAAAAACCAAACGTGTATGATCTGGCGCTCGCCAGACCCGAATACCATCCACCGTCGCAGCTGCCAGTGACTGGCTGGCAACCACCAGAGTGACAAATACCAAACAAATGTTGCGTAATATCAGCAACCGCTCACCCTCATTATTTTTCTTCCTGTGTCTTTTTAACTAATTATTTTTATGTTGCTGCTTTTTACCTAACGCCAGCAAGATGCTACCACCCACATCCGTTGCTGCTGTGATACTGACATCTCTACCATTTTTGGTAACACTAATCATAACCTCTAAATCTGGTACAGGGAGTATTCCTGCCCCGCGATTAGGCCATTCAATCAGACAATAATTCCCCTGATGGAGATAATCACGGATGCCAATAAACTCCAATTCCTCGGGGTCACCGAGGCGGTACAGATCAAAATGGTGAAGTAATGCATCACCCAGTTGGTAAGATTCGACCAGGGTATAGGTCGGGCTCTTTACTGCCCCGGTATGACCAAATGCCTGCAACACGCCCCGGCACAGCGTCGTTTTTCCGGCGCCCAAGTCACCATCCAGAAAAACCAGCGCTCTACTTGAGGGGGACTGACGAAGCTCAATGCCTAATTGAACACCCAGTTGAACCATTGCCTCCTCACTGGCAACTACCCTCTGGACTGAATGACTTATTAACGATGGGCTCATTCATTCACCAGCTGACGTAACGGACCAAATAAGTCGGTTGCCAGCAGGCCACGCTCACCATCAGACGCCACAGCCATATCAGCCGCTTCTGCATGCAGGCAAACTCCCATTGGCAATGCGATATCCGAAGGTAACCCCTGCGCCAGCAGGGCACCTATGATACCGCTGAGTGCATCCCCCATACCACCTGAGGCCATACCTGGATTCCCCGCAGTACAGACACCCACTGGTTGATCACCATCAGTGCAGACTAGAGAACCCGCACCTTTCAAAACAACCGCGCAATTAAATATCTTATGTAAAGCCCTTACCGCAGCAAACCTATCTGCCTGTACCTCAGCATTGGTGATGCCTAGCAAACGAGCGGCCTCCCCAGGGTGAGGAGTAATAACCCAGTTGGTATTACCAGGATTGGGGATCACCCGCCCCCCACTAATAATATTCAGCGCATCTGCATCCAATACCATCGGTAGCCCTGTAGATGCCGCTTGTTGCAGCATCTGTTCAGACCAGGGAGATTGGCCTAAACCTGGACCAACCACTAAAACAGTCGGCGAACTTAACAACGGAACCAATTCTTGGCCTGAGGCAACACCCTTGACCATCAACTCCGGGCGGCGCGCCAGGATAGCTGACACATGTTCAGGTCGTGTGGCGACACTGACCAAACCGGCACCCGTCCGCAGCGCAGCTTCAGCTGCCATTGCCACGGCACCCCCATACCCTTCGTCACCGCCAATAACCAATACGTGACCAAAATCACCCTTGTGGGCATCACGATGGCGGGAAGGAAAACTTGCCATCAAATCTTGTCGGTCCAAACGTGTTGCCGTGCGTTTGACGCCATCGAAGATATCGGCGGGAACGGATAGATCGTTGTAAATCAGTTCACCACAGAGTGCTGCCCCCCGTCCGGTCAATAACCCCTGTTTTAAACCAATAAAGGTCACGGTGACATCAGCTTCTATTGCCACACCCAAAGCAGCACCAGTATCACTGGACAGGCCCGAAGGAATATCCACTGCCACTACGGGGAGTCCACTGTGATTAATCAGTCGTATTGCTTGAGTATAAGGTTCTCGTACCTGCCCATTCAGACCCGTCCCTAGCAATGCATCGACTATCACACCGCCCACGGTTATACCAACGTGAAGATCGAGGCAGTCACTAAATGGAGTCATCGGCACCCCGGCTGACACGGCATACTCATAGGCCTGTCTCTTATACACATCT
>DRHD01000259.1 GCA_011049795.1 Porticoccus sp. | reverse complement strand
GCGTTTGACAGGTTACGGTGACAACATTGAAATTTATAGTATCTTTGCAACGGAGCTTGGCGATGATTACATTATGGGGAGCGAATATGAATGGACGTTAGGTCCCGAAGGATTCAGTATGATGATTGATAACGACCCACGCGACCTTAGGTTGTTGTCCGTCGTCTCTGAGGTACCCGTCCCAGCTTCAGCATGGCTCTTTATGTCAGCGTTAGTGGGTTTGGTCGGTAAGAAGCGGCTATCTCGTTGATAAGCAGGGTGATGCTATGTTGATTATCTTGAGATGGTCCACCTCTAGCCCAACCACACCAACGCCGCCAATAGGCAGCAAGATTAACGGCACTTTCGGGTGTCGTTTTTGTATCTGTAGTGTCTGCTATTGGCTGTGACCTCAACCGGTGGCTGCAACGCTATTCTTCAAATGAGGAGGAAGCGTAGCCATGAGTCGAAGAAAACGTATCATCTATACTGCCGAACAAAGGGCCTTAATGTGGGATCGCTATCAACAAGGCGATTCCCTTGCTGATATCGCTCGATTTTTCGATAGGCATCACCCATCTATTGAGCGCATCATCGCCGAAACAGGTGGTATACGACCACCAAAAAGAAAGCGACCCAACCGATGCTTATCGTTATCTGAACGAGAAGAAATTTCCAGAGGCATTGTTGCCAAAGAATCTATCAGGTCGATAGCCAGTCGCCTGTCTCGCTCACCGTCCACTATCAGCCGTGAAATTCATCGCAATGGCGGCTACCATCAATACCGTGCCAATCGAGCTGACGATGCTACATGGGAACGGGCTAAACGCCCCAAGCCCTGTAAATTATTGTGCCGCCCGCTGTTAAGTAAGGTGGTAGCTAAACAACTCAAGGCACGATGGTCGCCCGAGCAAATAGCGGGTTGGTTAAAGCGAACCTATTCAACGGCTGAGAACTTTTACGTGTCACACGAAACCATCTACAAAACCTTGTATATACAAGCTCGTGGTGCTTTAAAAAAGGAGCTAATTCAGTGTCTGCGCACTCGGCGGACCAAGCGCAGATCGAAGCATTCCAGCCGTAAAGGTTTGGGGCAAGGGAAAATAGTTGATGCTGTACCTATTAGCGAGAGGCCAGCTTCAGTTGAAGATCGAGCTATACCTGGTCACTGGGAAGGCGATCTAATTGAGGGTAGTGGCAATAGTTATGTGGCTACTCTGGTTGAGCGTCATTCACGCTACGTTATGCTTGCCAAACTAACGAACAAAAAGTCAGCGACCGTTATAGCAGCACTGATCAAGCAATCGAAAAAGCTACCGAGTGAGCTTTATAAATCGTTAACGTGGGATAGAGGCTGCGAGATGAATGACCACAAGCAATTTACGATAGCGACAGATATTCAGATTTACCTGTGCGACCCTCAGTCACCTTGGCAACGAGGCTCCAATGAGAATACCAATCGATTACTAAGGGAGTATTTCCCTAAAGGCACAGACCTGTCAGTTCATTCACAAGCGAAACTCAATGCAGTGGCTCGACAGCTAAATGAGAGGCCACGAAAAACACTGGACTTTGAAACACCTGCTGATAGATTTAACCAGTGCGTTGCAGCCACCGGTTGAGGTCACAGCACTGAACCGCCATCAAGCCTCGATTTATTCGGGGTTTTTTATGGTCCGTTGTTGAGCGCTAAGCTGCCGTAAATGGCTAATAAAGATTGTTAGGTAGGCTGATGGCTGTTGTTGAGCAGTTAGCCGACATTACCTTACACGTAAGATAGTTAGCTTCCTAAGGCGGCTCATGACCCGTTTGAGACATTAACGACACTTAGGTAAATCGTAAATCCCTCCGCTTACACCCCACCAATCTGTCGGCAAAGCTTACACTTTTTGAATCTTCGTTATTACTGAAATATATAAGCCTTTGTTTTATCAGACCATTTCTAAAGTGGTGTGATCCTTGCTAATTACACCCCTCAGAGCTTATTACTAAGCGCAGCACAGCGAATAACAATAGAAAGCTCAATAACGATAACAACGAATATACTTTGAGAATACGGATATGAACTGCTTGACTCGAATACTCCTCCTCCTGCTGCTTCCATTTTTTACGGTCAATACCTCGGCTAAGACTGTTGATTTGATCTTTGTCCTTGATGCTAGTGGTAGTGTCGGTCAAAATAATTGGGAAACACAAAATGAGTTTGTAAGTGAGCTCATTCGTCGCCTACCAGGTGAGGACTACAATATTGGTCTCATCAGCTTTTCCACAAATGCTATTGTTCGGCATAGCCTTAGTGATCACCAGTCCTACGAATCGATATCCTCAGCGCTGACAAACATGCCTTATAGCGGAGGCAGCACCAATCACCGTGATGCAATTAATACAGCATTAGATATGCATGAGTCTTTTAATTCTGGCAATGATCTATTCATGGCGATGTTTACTGATGGCACCTCTTATCCAGTGTCTTCAGGTTCTGTTTGTCAAAGAAATTTTTCTGCAGGCATTGCAACACGAAACCGTTTTTTAAACAGCGGGGCTGAGCCACTAATTTATGCTGTTGGCTCTGCTATTAATACTGCCACCATTGATTGTATCACTACAAACCCAGATGCCGAGATTGTTCATGTAAGTGATTACCAAGAGCATAGACTATTAGCCACAAGTGGCTTATTTTACGCTGCAATAGATCCAGAAAACTATAGTGGCAGTCCAATCGATTATGACGGCTTTGAAGGGGCCTGCATCAGTTCCGGCTATAATTATATCGAGGGTGAATGCTTTATTTCTTCGGCGTCTACCGTTCCCGTGCCCACTGCTGCATGGTTATTTGGTTCGGCGCTAGTCGGTGTGGTTGGACTCAAGCGCAAAAAGTAAACTTAAAGAGGTGCAATATCAAGGCTACTTCGGTAGCCTTTTTTAATTACATAATGGCAGCTATTGGCACATTTCTGCCATCAAGCCTGGATTAGTTCGGGGTTAATGAGATGGTTCCCCTCGCTTACCGGCTGCTAAGCTGGAGAGTGAGTACTCAAAAACGGGAGAACCATCATGTCTATTATCAAAGTCCTTGGAATCGATTTAGGCAAGTCATCTTTTCATGTTATTGGTCGCGATACCTCTGGCCAATCAATCTTACGAAAGAAATATACCCGGCCCAAACTGATTCAGTTTATTGCCAATCTGCCGCCGTGCCTGATTGCTTTTGAAGCTTGTGGGGGCGCTCACTGGCTGGCAAGGCGCTGCCAGTTTTTTGGCCATGATGTACGGCTTATCCCGCCTCAATATGTTAAACCCTACGTCAAAGGTAATAAAAATGATTTCATTGATGCAGCAGCGATTGCTGAAGCTTGCGGCCGCCCTGAAATGCGCTTTGTGCCGCCTAAATCTGAAGCCGCTCAGGTACAGGCAGTTTGTCATCGATTGCGGGAAAGCTTTATAACAGAACGAACCGCCAGCATGTCTCGTATCGGTGCCATCTTACTGGAGTTTGGCTTGGCCTTGCCAACGGGACATAGCGCTATGAAAAAGTTATTTCAGTGGTTGGCCAGTCAGTCATCGGTCGAATTACCCAAGATGTTACTGCTTGAACTTCAAGTTGCTCATGATCACTACCTATTACTGAATGAGAAAATTACAGTTCAAGATCAAAAAATCAAACAGGCGGTTAAACAAGATGAGCGTTGTCAGTTGTTGAAAACGATTCCTGGTATTGGTGACATCACTGCGAGCCAATTAGTGATGGAAGTCGGGACAGGTCAACAATTTAAGCACGGGCGAAATATGGCTGCCTGGCTAGGGTTGGTACCACGGCAGTACTCGACCGGAGGTAAGACTAAACTGTTAGGTATTAGTAAACGTGGCAACAAGAAATTGCGTTGCCTGCTGGTGCATGGAGCGAGATCGGTATTGTCGCGATTGGATCGAGGCGAGGGCCCGTTCCATGAGTGGCTTAAAAAATTACGGGCCAGTAAACCGTTCAATGTTGCGCTTATAGCGCTGGCTAACAAATTGGCTCGTATAGCCTGGGCAGTATTAACCAGCATGCAGCCATTCAATGCAGTGAAGTTACATCCGAGTTTGCAAGGGTAGAGAGTGATGACGAAAGCGGGTCAACCGCCCGGATAGAGAACCTGTCCTAAATTACAGCTGTAAAAAGGCTAAGGGGTTTTTGAGGGCTATCTGGCGCGGATACTCATAGTGGAGCGGGAAGCGAAAGCTTTCCAATTAGACTCCGAATACATTAGCGCAGACTAACCTCGTCATCGCAATTTATTGTTGTAATCACGAGGGGAACCATACAT
>DRHD01000258.1 GCA_011049795.1 Porticoccus sp. | reverse complement strand
GGCTCCACCGGGGTATGATTCCAGCAGTCGATATTACCGTCAGCCAGATAGTAAACCTCGTGGATTTGATAAGTGACTTCCCGGGTATTCGCGCAGTTTTTTCTTATTACGCGGTAGTTCCAAGTGGTCATCGCACACTGCCTTGGTGGTTAATGATGAAAAATTAGCTTCTAGTAGAACTGAAATAGGCGTTATTGATCATTATGTCAGCACTTGGGATGTCATCATAAAAGCGAGTGGCAATTTAAATCAAGTACTTTTTCTAATTAATTCATTGGTTTGACGTATTTAGCTAAAGCAAACTCTTGCTTTTGGCGGTGGTGACTAAAGCAGTTGGGTCAGGGGCACACTGACCCGACCTACAAGGAAAACGGCTTAAGTAGGCGCCATTCGGCTCGGGTGTGCTATTTATATTTGTCCTCTACTGGGGTTCGTGGCTTTGCTGTTATCAATGAGAAGCTACGGCGACGTCAATTATTTCGAATTGAGTGTTGAGGCTTTGAGTGAAGTGGTGATAACCCGGCTGGGTAGGCTCACCAGCACTGAATGTGGTAAAACGCCGTAACTGCATGGATAATAAGAGTTATTTACCTTTAGGCCTATACTATCAGGGCGTTTAAACCTATTGTTGCATGGACTAATCAACACTCGCTGCTCAATGGCCACTTCGATGCCTGGCATGTCGTTCAACCCAGCGAGTCCAGGTCCCAAATGGGGTGTTTCTGGAACAATGGCGACCACTGAAAATTAAACAGTTCGTCTTACGCACAGTGTATATACATAATGATTATAACTAAAAATATCACCAAGCATTTTGGTTCATTTCAGGCTTTAAAGGGTGTGTCCTTTGAGATTAGGCAAGGGGAGATAGTCGGTTTTTTGGGTCAAAATGGCGCCGGCAAAACCACCTTAATGCGCATTCTGACATCCTACCTTCCGGCATCATCGGGCACAGTGCTAATTGATGGCGATGATGTTACCAAAAACTCTTTAGCCATCCGGCAGAAAATAGGTTATTTACCGGAGACGCCACCCCTCTATTTGAATATGACCGTCAAGGATTACCTGAAGTTTGCGGCAGAAATAAAAGGGGTCCCTGCCAATCAGCGGCGGCGCCAATTACATAGAGCCATAGAAGAGTGTCAACTTGAAGACGTTGTCGATAAAACGATTGCAACCTTATCTAAAGGATACAAACAACGAACCGGTATCGCTCAAGCGATTATCCACGAACCTAAAATTCTTATCTTGGATGAGCCCACCAGCGGCTTGGATCCGATACAAAACCTGCAGCTGCGCAACTTGATAAAGAATCTAAAAGACCACAGGACAGTCATTTTGAGCACGCATATATTGTCTGAGATTGAGCAAATTGCCCAGCGTGTATTAATGATTAAGTCAGGTGAGATCATTATTGATGAGCCCTTAGAGTCGCTATTGAATGGAAGTCATACAGGGCAATCCCGAGCGCAAACCCTGGAAGAAGTCTTTGTGCACTATCACGGCGGGCAATCGGTGAATCATTATGGATAAAATCTATTTCATCGCAAAAAAAGAGTTGGCAACTTATTTTAAATCGCCCATTGCGTATATTATCCTCATATTGATGATTTCAATCTTTAATATTTTCTTTTTTATGATTATTGATCAAAACCGTGAGGCCTCGCTAAGGGATGTGTTTCTGTTAATGGAGTTTATGTTTGTTTTTTTAGTGCCGCTCATCACCATGCGGATGTTCTCAGAGGAGAAGTTAACCGGGACAATGGAATTTCTGATGACGGCGCCGGTGACCAATACGGCGATTGTGTTGGGGAAATACGTAGGGGTATTACTGTTCTTTTCACTGATGATCAGCATGACCTTTGTGTATTATGGCATTATTGAATATTTTGGAAGCCCTGACACAATGACAACGTTCTCCGGTTATTTTGGGGTTTGGCTGGAGGGGGCTTTTTTCCTTTCGATTGGTATGATGACATCCTCATGGACGCGCAACCAAATTGTTGCAGCCATGACTTCTTATATAATTTTATTTTTATTGTATTTTTCCACCAGTTTCACCCAGTATTTCGGCGGAAATATTGAAAAAGCCATACAACAAATAAGCACTTTAAGCCATCTGGAAAATCTTGTGGCGGGTATCGTTACCGTCGGAGATATCACTTATTATTTAAGTGGCATATTACTTTGTGTGGTATTAACCCGTTTAAGCATTGAAAACAGACTGTCCTAAAATGAAACTAAGCCAAAATAACAAACTATCCATTTTATTTTTACTGGGAATGGTCTGCCTGACATGGGGGGGCGTGTCTTTGTATGTGGAGCAGCATGGAGATAGCCTATCGCTTGCGCTGCTGTTATTAGGGGTTATTTCACTATTAACATGCTCTATCACTAAATACCTTTCTTCTCAGGGCCATGCTCACTTTTCTCAATGGAGGAAGCTGGGCGTTACCCTCTCTGTTGTTGTCATTGTTTCTGTTTTTACTGTAGTGATCAATATCTATACTTACTCCCTACCCTATCGGTGGGATGTAACATCGGCCCAGCAGCACACACTCACAAGCAGTACGATTGATTTTGTTAAAGGCATCAACAAACCTGTTGAACTTACCGCCCTGTATGTAGGCGTGCCGCCCAAATACCTGGAGGATCTGTTCAAGGAATACGAACGAGTATCTAATGGCAATATCACCACTGAAATTATCGATCCTATGGTCAAGATTGGCCGTGCGGCTCAATTCGGCAATGTTATCAGCGGCAAAGAAAGGAAGGTCATACTTCAGTCTGGAGTTGAGCGCAAAGATATTGATTTCTCTAAATTATCGTTAACCGAGGAGCGGTTAACCAATGCCCTGGTGCGGGTAACCAGGGAGCAACGCCAGGTTTATTTTCTAACGGGTCATGGCGAGTATTCAATCGAGAGCGAAGATAATCAGGGGCTCAGCCGTTTTGCCAAATTATTAGAATCCAATAACATTAGCAGTAAAAGTCTGATGTTAGGTATTGAAGGCAGTATCCCTGAAGACTGTGACGTTCTTATCATTGCAGGTCCGCGCACTGAGTTCACAGAAAAAGAACAAGCATTGATCGAAGACTATTTAAACCAGGGCGGTGATGCGTTATTTCTTATTGAGAACGTGGTCGTCACCACGCCTGACAAACCGTTAACCGCTGAACAGGAAAATAAAAACCCCTCTTTAAATAATATCCTGAACCAGTGGGGTGTGAATATTGAAAACGATATCGTTGTCGATTTGAGCAGTCATGTCGGGGATGATGTGGGTAGCCCTGCGAGCCGGAACTATATGCGCCATAAGGCCATAACAGCGGGCTTGGATTATACATTTTATGTGCGCCCCCGATCTATTTCTGTTTTGCCGGATCGCCGCGCAACGATTAAATTGGCCCCCATTGTGCTCAGCGCAAGCAAAGAAAAAAGTTGGGGTGAGACCGATAGAACCTTGGCGATTCATTATGACGAGGGAGTGGACACGCCGGGGCCGGTGTCTTTCTCATTTGTTATTTGGGAAGAAAAGGAAGAAGGTGAAAAAACGGATACACGGATCATTGTTTTTACCGACGCCGATTTTTTAACCAACGTCTATATCAACCAGTATAGCAACGCCACCATGGGGTTTAATGTGGTTAATTGGTTATCGGAGCTGGATTACACGGTTTTTCTGGATAAAAAAGAAGTCAAAGTCGAACGGCTGGATTTGACCAGCAAACAACGGCGTATGATTACCGCCCTTCTTTTTCTGATGCCATTATTTATTGCGGCGGGCGGAATTCTTGTGTGGATGAGGCGTTAAGTGGTAGAGCCCAAGCAGGCTTGCTCGTGGTCGCAGGAAATGACGACCACGAACTTGACAAGAACTCCATAGGGCCTCTTGTCTACAGCAATTGCCAGCCATAGATAGCGGTCATTGCAAGAGTGTAGGCCGCTAGAATGAAGACATTACGTGGATTTCCAGAAAGTTTGGGTGTTTTTATTTGTGACACATTCAAGGCGGTGAGTGCCAGACAGCTGGCATAGAGCACAACCGTGAAAGCGCCCTCGCTAAAAAACCCTTCAAATAAAAATAGGAAGACCAGTATTATACTATTGTTATCAAGCGCCAGCCCGGTATATTTGGTGCCACCAGCAAGACCAAAGGTACTAAAATAACTCAATCTTATCGCGGCACCGGCAACCATCAGAAATGCGCCCAGTAGAAAGATTGGCTCGAATTTGCCATAACTCAAAAGAACAATGGCGGGTGTGACACCGTAGCTAACGATATCGATTAACACATCCAGTTGCCCGCCAAAAGTACTGTCATCACTGGTTCGCCCCTTCATTCGTCGCGCAATCAGCCCATCAGCCCAGTCAAAAGCAACCGCCCAGATCATGCCAATCATTACCGCGGAGTAATTACCTAAAATGCTGTAGTAAATAGCCAGTACGGTGCAGGCCAACCCCGCCAGTGAGCAGAGGTTGGGCAGGTCTTTGACATAAGAGAGAATGGGGGCAGGCTGTAACTCATCGGCAGCAGAGCTTTCCGCTATCATCGTATTTCCTTTCGTGTGTGGTTATAAATTGATCAATATGGTGGAGTGCTTATGGTATTGGCATTGGTTTTGCTTAAATAGCACTTGCTTGGGTTCAGTTGTGCTATAGTAGCGGGCTTTCAGCGCTGATCAAAGGAACAAATTATATTATGGTGGTATATACAGTAGGCACGTTTGATTTATTACATGTTGGGCACTTGGCATTGCTAGAGTACTGCAGAACTTTAGGCGATACATTTGCAGTGGGTGTGGCTTCCGATGAGGTGGTCAATAGCTATAAACCCAGAGTCCCCGTTATTCCTCTCAACCAGCGAATGGAAATGCTGAAAGCGTTGCGCTGCGTCGATATTGTGCGCCCCTACCGTGAGCTGGAATATGTGTCGGCCTGCAAGGAGTTGAATGTCGATATTTTCGTGATTGGTGAAGATTGGGGGAGCCAGCCCCATAACCTTGCGGTAGAAGCCTATTTGAAAGCCGAAGGGAAAAAAATTGTTCAAGTGAGCTATAACCCCCGGACCTCAACGACTAATATCAAGCAACAAGTCATGGCCCAACACTATCCAAGCGTACATCTCCCTGAACCCGCTCTCGGGAATATGATGCAAGCAGCTAGCTGATATTAGTCGTTGAGGTCCGGGGGTTATAGCTCACTTGAACAATTTTTTTCCCTTCGGCTTTCAAATAGGCTTCTACCGCAAGGTTATGGGGCTGGC
>DRHD01000257.1 GCA_011049795.1 Porticoccus sp. | reverse complement strand
TGAACTAGTGCATAACAGCTTATCTATGGCCTTATGTCACTTTGGCCCCCTTATCTCGAGCCAAACGATTTTAAGCCAAGGCTATTTTTGTTTATTTACAACGGGTTGGAGTAATCAGGGAAATTCTGTTGTTTGGTAAAAGAAGCCTAATCCCTGTTTTTATTTTCCAATCCCTTTCCTCTGATCATAGAACAGCACCTTTTAAAATCAAACACTTAATGCCACTGCTCCCTTGAACAAGAGTCACTAGTTCTTCTTTTCGATCTTAAGGGGGTGGGGGTTAGCGTATTCACAATCACCAGCAATGTTTGATAGGCATAAGCCTGTGGGAGGGGGCGGGTGAACGCCACTGCTGAAGGGCTTGTTTTTTTTACTGGTTAATATACTGTAGCAATATACAGTACTACTGGTGGCATTGATCCTATGACCCTTATTCTTGGTATAGACCCTGGCTCTCGCAAAACGGGCTTTGGCATTATTAATGCCGGGGGTAGCAATGGCTCAAAGATTGAATACGTCACCAGCGGGATTATCCGTTTACCCACCGGTGAATTACCGGCACGCCTCAAAGTGATTTTTGAGAGTGTGGCTGAAATTATTGCTGAATATGAACCGGAAGAGATGGCTGTTGAGGATGTGTTCTTTGCTCGGGACCCTCGCGCTGCCTTGAAGTTAGGGCAGGCCCGAGGGGCAGCTATTGTGGCGGGTGTCACGGCTGGGTTGCCTGTAGGAGAGTATGCTGCCCGGTCAGTGAAGCAGTCTGTGGTTGGTACGGGTGCCGCCAGTAAGGAGCAGGTGCAACACATGGTCAAGCAGTTGTTAAAACTGCCTGCTGCGCCCGCAGAGGATGCGGCAGATGCTTTGGCTGTGGCGCTTTGTCATGCTCAAACGCTACGTACAGAGGCCAGCATGGGTATGCAAGTCCGTTATTCAAAAGGCAGACTGAAAGAAGTAGAAAGAAGCGAGGTCTAGGGGAGCGTACGTGATAGGGCGAATTGAAGGGGTTCTGCTGGAAAAGCAGGCGCCAGAATTACTGATTGATGTTCAAGGCCTCGGATATGAGGTGTTGGTTTCTCTGAATACTTTTTTTGATTTACCTGCGCTCGGTGAAAAGGTGGCCCTCTGCACACACTTTGTGGTGAGGGAAGATGTGCAGCAATTGTACGGCTTTGCTGATACTCGTGAACGTGAACTATTCCGTACCCTGATTAAGGTGAGTGGTGTGGGCCCCAAAATGGCGCTGGCGATTTTGTCGGGAATGACAGCCACGGACTTTGTACGTTCAGTTCAGACCAATGACACGGCTACGCTGGTAAAACTGCCCGGGGTGGGAAAGAAAACAGCAGAACGCCTGATTGTGGAAATGCGTGATCGGTTGGCGCACTTTGGCGATGCGGCTGATTTGGATCTGTCATCACCGTCTGCCAATACTCAATCCGACACAGTAAAAGAAGCAGAGAGTGCGCTGATTACCTTGGGCTATAAGCCACAGGAAGCAGCCCGTATGGTAAATGCCAGTGCTGCGGACGGACAAACCAGTCAGGAATTGATACGCCTGGCACTAAAAAGCATGGTTAAAATCTAGACTAAAGATATACTTTCCCCATGATCGAAACTGACCGCCTGATATCACCTGAAGTCTCTGTCCAAGAGGACCGCGTTGACCGCGCCATTCGCCCCTTAAATCTCAATGATTATGTGGGTCAGCAGGCGGTTCGAGAGCAGATGGAAATTTTTATTGGCGCGGCAAGAAAGCGCGAAGAACCTCTGGACCACACATTGATATTTGGCCCGCCCGGTCTTGGCAAAACAACGTTGGCCCACATTATTGCCAATGAGATGGGGGTTGGTCTTAAAACGACCTCTGGTCCGGTGCTTGAGAAAGCGGGCGACCTTGCCGCCTTGATGACCAACCTGGAACCCGGTGATGTGTTATTTATCGATGAAATTCATCGATTGAGTCCTGTGGTGGAGGAGGTTATGTATCCTGCCATGGAGGACTATCAGCTCGATATCATGATCGGTGAGGGGCCTGCTGCCCGGTCCATAAAACTCGATATTCCTCCCTTTACCCTTGTGGGTGCCACAACCCGTGCCGGGTTACTGACCTCACCCTTGCGGGATAGATTTGGCATTGTGCAGCGGCTAGAATTTTATTCAGTTGAAGAGTTAAGCACGATTGTTGCCCGTTCCGCCGGTATTCTCGGTGTTGCATTGGATGAGCAGGGTGCCAGAGAAATTGCACGCCGCTCTCGGGGTACCCCCAGAATCGCCAACCGCTTGTTGCGGCGCGTGAGAGATTACGCTGAGATCAAAGCTGACGGCAATATCACCACTGAGGTGGCTGACCTGGCCTTAAATATGCTCAATGTGGATGTCCGTGGTTTTGATCATATGGACCGGCGGCTGATGCTGGCCATTATGGAGAAGTTTGAAGGTGGCCCGGTGGGGGTGGATAACTTAGCTGCTGCGATTAGTGAAGAGCGAGATACCATCGAAGATGTATTGGAACCCTACTTGATTCAACAGGGTTATATGATCAGAACCCCACGAGGTCGTATGGTCACTCACATGGCTTATGAGCACTTCGGTTTGCCCAGCCCAAAAAAAGTTAATAAACAATGGGATTTAACGGATAAATGATCAAAGAATATTGTCTATCCATCCGTGTTTATGTAGAGGACACTGACGCGGGTGGTATTGTTTATTATGCCAACTACCTGAAATACATTGAGCGAGCCCGAACAGAATTGCTACGTACGCTGGGTTACGATAAGCCAGCGTTATTTGATGGCCTTCAATTTGTTGTTCATTCAGTGAATATTAAATATCGTCAGCCAGCAATTCTTGATGATGAAGTAGTGGCTACGGCTAAGTTAATACATGTGTCACGTACTTCCTTCACTATTGCGCAGAAGGTGTTGAGAGGTAATGACGTGTTAGTGGAAGCTGAGGTAAAAGTGGCTTGTATCAATCATGAGGAAAAAAGGCCTAAGGCCATACCCGCCGATATGCTACAAACACTTAAAGCAGCCGTACAAGAATAGACTGCAAGACTGAAGTATAAAAATAATAGGGGAGTAACCTGGTGACCGAACAATTATCTTTGTGGAGCCTAATTGCCGATGCGACGTTGCTCGTGCAATTTGTCATGGTTCTACTGTTTGTAGCTTCAATGATCTCCTGGGTGATGATCGTTCAGCGTGGCATGTATCTTAGAAGTGCCAGCCGTAACCTGCGTGATTTTGAGGATAATTTTTGGTCTGGGGTTGATTTAAACGAGCTATACCATGATAGCGGAGCCCATGGTGCAGCAGAGGGGTTGTCCAGTGTTTTTCGCGCAGGTTACCGCGAGTTCAATCGCCTGACACAACAAAGTAATGCTGACCCGGATGCAGTAATGGAAGGTGCTGAGAGGTCCATGCGGGTTGCGTTGTCTCGCGAAGAGGCAAAACTCAATCAGAGCTTGCCGTTCCTCGCCAGTGTTGCCTCTGTGAGTCCTTATATCGGCCTATTTGGCACGGTGTGGGGCATTATGAATTCCTTTCGTGGTTTGGCCAATGTGCAGCAGGCCACCTTGGCTACCGTTGCTCCCGGTATTTCTGAAGCGCTGATCGCCACGGCGATGGGGCTATTTGCCGCCATTCCAGCAGTGTTGGCATATAACCGGTATTCGGCATCTGCGGATACTGTATACAGTAGCTACGAGACCTTTGCCGAAGAGTTTTCGAGCATTTTGCATCGCAGGGTTCACAGCCATTGAGTATTAAGAAGACAAAACACAAGCGTCGGCTAGTTGCTGAAATCAATGTCGTACCCTATATCGATGTGATGCTGGTGCTATTGATTGTCTTTATGGTGACGGCACCTATGCTGATGCAGGGTGTAAAAGTTGAGTTGCCCCAAGCGCCTTCTGCACCTTTGGACAATCAAGAACAGGAGCCGCTGATCGTCTCGGTCAAAGCGGATGGCTCCTACTATCTTGATTTAGGTAATGGCAAGAATGTTCAGGAGGCATTACCCTCAATTATTGAAAAAGTAGCCAAGGTTTTGCGACAGCAACCGAAGACCCCAGTGCTTGTTTGGGGTGATGCTCGAGTTGACTACGGTGAAGTTGTGACACTAATGAGTGAGTTGCAAAATGCAGGCGCACCTTCCGTTGGCCTTGTCACTGAGCCACCTGGAAAAAAATAAACATCGTGGTAGCGGGCAAAGTTTTTTCATATTCAGTCGCTACGTTAGTGAGTGTCGCTATACATGCGTTGGTTATTGGCATGCTGGTTACTCATTGGGAGCCTGAAAAGAGTGCAAGGAAAATAGCCCCACCAAAATACATACTGGCCAAACTGATAAAGATTGAGGAAAAAGCCAAACCAAAACCAAAGGCTAAACCGAAGCCAAAACCAAAGGCTAAACCTAAGCCAAAACCGAAACCAAAGGCGAAGCCCAAGGTTCAGCCTAAATCAAAGCCAAAACCAAAACCGAAACCAAAGGTAGAGCCAACACTGCAACCAGATGATCGACAATTGGAGCAGAATTTGGCCAGTGCCTTGGCAGAAGAAGAAGAGTTTCTGGTTGCAGAAAATGATGCGCAGTTGGCCAATAGCTATTCTGCCTATATTTTTGATCGAGTCGCAGGAAACTGGAATCGTCCACCCAGTGCTCGTCGGGGAATGGAGGTGGAATTATTGATACAATTAGTGCCCACGGGCCAGGTGGTCAGTGTGATAGTGGTCCAGCCCAGTGGTAATGCGGCATTTGATCGTTCAGCCGAGCAGGCGGTACATAAGGCGGGTAGGTTCGATAAACTGAAAGAACTCCCTCCCAGAGTGTTTGAAGCTTATTTTCGTAAGTTGCGGTTGGTGTTCCGACCGGAAGATTTGAGGTTGTAGGCAGTGAGAAAAGCTAGAGTGAGAAAAGCCAGCGTGAGAAAACCAGTGTGAGAAAACTCGCCGCCATACTTAGTCTTTATTTGTTCACCTTGATGTTTCCATTATCAAGCGTGGCGGAGTTAACCATTGAAATTACGCAGGGGGTCGATAACCCCAGTCGTATCGCTATACCTCCTATCACTCTGGCAGGACGCTCATTGCCCGAGGATGTGAGCAAAATTATCTCGGCAGATCTTGAGCGAAGCGGGTTGTTCAGGCCAATCCCCCGTCGTGACATGTTGTCGTTTCCAGATACAGCGAAGGAGGTTTACTACCGAGATTGGCGCATTTTAGGAACCGAATACTTGGTGGTAGGGACGGCAGTTAATCAGTCTGGACGTTACAAGATTACCTTTAGTCTGATGGAGATTCATGGTGAGAGAAAAATATTCACCAAAGTAGTGGAAGGTCCAGCGGCACAGATTCGTGATTTGGCTCATTATATTAGTGATCAGGTTTACCATGCAGTGACCGGTATTCCTGGTGCGTTTTCAACGCGTGTAGCCTATGTCACGGCGATACCAGTGAATGGCAAGATGACTTTTCAGCTGATGGTTGCGGATGTGGATGGTGCCAGAGAGAGGTTGTTGCTTGATTCGACGCAGCCAATTATGTCGCCAGCGTGGTCGCCGGATGCGAAAGAGCTCGTTTATGTTTCATTTGAAACGGGACGCCCAGCCATCTTTAGGCAAAATCTAGCGACGGCAGCCCGTGAGCAGTTGACCAATTTTCGTGGCTTGAATGGTGCACCATCCTGGTCGCCGAATGGTAAGACGTTGGCATTGGTTTTGTCGAAGGATGGAAATCCGGAGATTTATACCTATGAGTTTTCAACGCGAAAATTTACTCGTAGAACCACTCACTTTGCCATCGATACTGAGCCAAACTGGACCCCGGATGGAAAAGACCTGATTTTCACCTCAGATAGAGGGGGCAGCCCACAAATTTATAAGCTAACCATTGCCACCGGGCGGGTAGAACGCTTAACCTTCAGAGGCTCGTATAATGCTAGACCAAGGCTCGCGTCTGATGGGCGAACATTGGTCATGGTGCATCGCGATAACGGTAACTTTCATATCGCGACACAGGACTTGGTCACAGGAGACCTAAGAGTTTTAACACAAACATACCTGGATGAATCTCCAACAGTTGCACCTAATGGAGCGATGCTGCTTTATGCAACCAAGAAGGGGAATAAAGGTGTGTTGGCAGCAGTATCTTTGGATGCCGGGGTGAAGTTTTTATTACCAGCTAGGCGTGGTGATGTGCGTGAACCAGCATGGTCTCCAAAATAACTGGTATGGTAACGAGAAGAAATTCTTACTAAAATGAGTTAATAACCTCCCACTGTATATATAACAGGAGAACACAATGAAGACCCAACTACTCAAATATGGCGTAATGGCTACGTTCCTGACAGCTTTGCTTGCAGGTTGCTCCAGCACTGATACAACAGACACCTCCGATGGTTCAGCTTACGTGCCTGGCAACCAGGTATCTACTGGTACCGTGGGTTCTGGTGGTGTCAGTGGATCTTCACTGGATGCAGATAGTTCTGTTGCTCGTACCTTCTACTTTGAGTTTGATAAAGCTATTCTGAACTCAGAAGCTCGTGCAGCACTACGTATCCACGCACAAACACTTCGTTCTACCCCCGTTAATATTCGCTTGGAAGGACATGCTGATGAACGTGGTACTCGTGAATACAACATGGCATTGGGTGAGCGTCGTGCTAATTCAGCGAGAGACTTCCTGGTTCAGGAAGGCGTCAATGGTGCGTTGATTGAAGTGATTAGTTATGGGGAAGAAAGCCCCGCATCACTCGATAGCAATGAAGCCTCTTGGGGTTTGAATAGGCGCGTTGAACTAAAATAAGTCGAACTGCCAGACTTTTTGAGTATATTCGTCCGGCTCTGGAAACAGTGCCGGACGTTTTTGCTTTAATCGGATAGATAGTCGAATAGATAGATTGTTGCCCAAGGGGCAGCTGTTCAATAAATCATTGCCCAAAGGGCAGAATTCAGAATTTAATTAAATTCATTTAATAGGGTGCTTGCTTTCATGCGTGTACATGCCAATTTGGTATTTTTTGGTCTCTTCTTATCAATCGCTGCACAGGCTGCGGCTCCCGTTGAGGAGAGGAGTAGTCAACACCAACCGGTTAATACCTCCTTGCCTGTACTTCAAACGCCTGCAGTTCAGGCTCCTGCACCAATACCATTGCCTCAGGGTGGTGATGTGCACTACCAGATACAGATTCTTCAGGATGAAATTAGAACCTTGCGCGGAATGGTGGAAGAGCTGAACTACGAAGTCACTCAGTTGAAATCGCGGCAAATGGATGACTATATGGACCTTGATCGTCGCCTCAATACCGCTGCGACTGGCGGTTCTAGCAATCCTGTTCAGTCCTCTAATACTGTGAGAGTTGGTGCTTCTACAGAAACGGCTAGTATCCCAACGGGTATCCCTGCGGCGGGCTCTCTTGGTGAAACTGAACACTACAGTAATGCCTACAGCCAGCTGAAGGCGGGTAAGATCCCAGAGTCCATTGTTCTTTTTAAAG
>DRHD01000256.1 GCA_011049795.1 Porticoccus sp. | reverse complement strand
GTTCAGCATCTGTCTCTGCCTGAATAGTAAAAGTATCAATAGCGCTCATGCGGCTTGGTCCCAATTATTTTTTAGTGCTGCAAAAAATTCATGCAGGCTTTGTTTTTGTAGGTGGGGGTCTTCCAGCCGGTTGAAGTATTTCCGAAAGGCTTCACCATTTGGCAGAGCTCCAACGTACCAGCCTACATGCTTTCGGGCAATCCGAATTCCAAGATATTCGCCATAATATTGATGGATAGCCTCAATATGGCGACTGACCGTACTGGCGAGCTCTTCCTTTGATGGGGTGTCTGGCATTGTCCCGTGTGCGAGGTAGTGGTTTATTTCCCGAAATAACCAGGGATTTCCCTGTGCTCCACGACCAATCATGACTGCGGCTGCACCAGTGTGATCGAGAACTCGTTTGGCTTGGTGGGGTGTGTTGATATCCCCATTAGCAAATACGGGTATGGTGATTGCCTTAACGACGGAGGCAATCGTGTCGTACTCTGCTTGACCATTAAATCGGCAGGCGCGGGTACGGCCATGAATGGCCAAAGCACTGATGCCGCAATCTTCTGCTATGCGAGCGATGGTCACAGCATTTTGGTGTTGATGATCCCATCCAGTCCGAATTTTCAGGGTGACGGGAATATCGACGGCTGATACCACGGCATTGAGAATGTCTTGTACGAGGGCTTCGTCCTTTAGCAGGGCAGAGCCTGCTGCTTTCTTACAGACTTTTTTGGCAGGGCAGCCCATATTGATATCAATAATTTCTGCGCCAAGGGCGGCATATTGTCGGGCTGCTTCAGCCATCATGGATGGTATGCTGCCGGCAATTTGAACCGATCGGGGGGAAGGTTCATCGCGGTGGACTAGCCGTTGTTGGCTTTTTCTGCTCTTCCAGAGGCGTGTGTCGGACGTGATCATTTCTGATGCAGCTAAGCCCGCACCGAGTTGGCGGCAGAGTTGGCGAAAGGGCTGATCTGTGACGCCCGCCATGGGGGCCAGAATAGTCCGGCTTGCCAATACATGATCGCCAATGTTTACCAAGGTATAGCGCCTCGATTGCCTGTTGGTGGGGGTTGGAAAAGGGTCGTTATGATACCTGTTGTTGGCTTTAGGAAAAAGTTTATTCCGGGATGAACAGCGAGTAGTTGATAGCTTTTGGTCCAGGGTCCAGTAGTTCTAGTGTAAGCCTCACGGGCTGGCCAGAGGGCATGATGGTCACTCCGGACATTTCCCCGCGCAGGTATTCATCGGGTTTGAAGTTGCGGCGTGCAACGGAGGCACCCTGTAGATCCTCAAAGTTGAGCGCTAGCTCGGGAAAAGGTTGATCGAAATTGGCCTCATTAATAATGACGGCATCGACGATGAGAGCCCCAGATATATCTGGGTGGCTATGCACTAATAATTTACTGCTACGAATTTTTGTTGTATCCCTCATGATAGGCAGTTTGCATGTGGTGATATTGCAAAAATGTGTGAGCCAGGGGCGGTGGCTTGGATCGGTGCCGAGTATATCTGCGTGGAAATATATGTATTGAAAAATGAGAGCTATCATTGCCAGCACGGAGAGTGTTGGCCAAAGCAGTATTTTTAGGTAATTGCGCGGGGATGATTCTGGCGCGATTAGAAAATCAGGGGTTGTCGTTATTTCATCAGAGCCGAATAAGTCGGTTTCGGTTTCTAGGTCAACACTGGATGGTGGCGCAGAGTCTTCTTCCGTGATTGCCAGCAGATCTTGCTGGAGAGGCAGAGAGATGTCTGTGGCCGCTAACTCTTCAGTTGATTCGACAGTGTTGATGTTGTCTGTCAATTCAAAGTGTTCAGGAGGCTCTGGTTCAATCTCAGGCGGGGCTCCGACCTGAGCAGCTTCACCTAGAACGGGTTTTTGATGTGGTTCATCGCTTGTATTGTTAGGCGGTAATCGGGAAGGGGTATCCTGCTCATAGTCATCAAGTACGCTGATATCCATGTCGTCGTAAATTAATAAGTCGTCACCATCGAGGGATAGATTGTTTTCGGAGGGGTTGTCTCTCGGTTGTTCCTCTTCTATCTGATGGGCGTAGGCATCAAATATCAGCAGGCAGGAGCCACATTTTGCTTGGCCATTGGCTGCTTCGAGGTGAGCCGGTGATGCGCGGAATGATGCCGAGCAATCGGGGCAACGGGTGATAATCTCAGTCATGATGTGTGGGCTGAACTGTTACCTAATTCAGTCTATTCTACGGGGATGTCTCAGCGCTTAACAGCGGTCAGTCGTACCCACTGTTCGCTGATGGCGGGTGGGTCAAAATCAAACCAGGGCTGATAGCTGGTCATCACCTCTTCAGCCTGATTTTCGATAATTCCGGACAGGCAAAGTCTTCCTCCGGGTTTAGTGAGTGAGGCTAGTTTTGGTGCCAGTGACACCAATGGCCCGGCCAGTATGTTGGCTATCATCACATCGGTGGGTGTTTCGGGTGCTTTGTCCGGCAGGTAAACCGGTGTCTGATCTGCTGTCAGTCCATTGCGTTGGGCATTATCAGTGGTGGCATTGAGGGCTTGAGGGTCGATATCCACACAAATTGTAGAATCGGCACCTAGTAGTAATGAGGCAATGGCCAAGATGCCAGATCCGCAACCATAGTCTGTCACAGTCTTCCCCTCCAGTGCCAAGTGATCAAGCCACTGTAAGCAGAGAAATGTCGTTGGGTGAGTCCCCGTACCAAAAGCCAGGCCGGGATCAAGTAATAGGTTAACGCACTCCGGTTCAGGAGGAGCTAGCCAGCTGGGGCAAATCCATAATCGTTCACCACACTGGATGGGTTGGTAGTGTTTCATCCACTCTCGTTCCCAGTCCTTGTCTTCCAGCTGTTCCCAGCGATGGTCTGGCAGTGATTGCCCCAGCTTATCTTCCAGAGCCTGATCGGTAGCCTCAGTATTGGTCTCTGCATCAAATAATCCGGTGACCCGAGTTAGCCCCCACAGTGGAGTTTCGCCGAGTGCTGGTTCCAGTATCGGTTCGTCGGCATTGTCTTCAAAGGTGACTGAAGCTGCACCAGCTTCCAACAGTAAATCTTCAATGCGTTCGGCTTGCGCTCTTGAGCTATTTATTCTGAGTTGTAGCCAGGGCATTGTGGCTCCTATGAGGCTCCTATGAAGAGTTCCTATGGGTAAAAAGCCCCGACATGCGGGGCTTTTTTATTTGTTGATCCAGTAGAGCATAGTTGTAGGGCTGTTTATCTATAGGCCCAGTTTCTTTTCCAGGTAGTGAATGTTGACACAACCCTTACGGAATTCTGTGTCACATACCAAGTCTCTTTGCAGTTGGGTATTGGTTTTGATGCCTTCGATGTGTAATTCCTCCAGTGCATTGGCCATGCGCGACAAGGCGGCATCACGATCTTTTCCGTAGGTGATAATTTTTCCTATCAGAGAATCATAGTGTGGCGGTACGGTGTAACCCGCATAAATATGTGAGTCGACTCTCACGCCATTGCCGCCTGGTGCGTGATAGGCAGTAATTTTTCCGGGGCTGGGCATAAAGGTGGTGGAATCCTCTGCGTTGATTCGGCACTCGAAAGAATGGCCGCGGAAGGTGATGTCTTCTTGGCGAATGCTGAGTTTTTCACCGCCGGCAATTAAGAGTTGTTCCTTAACGATATCCACGCCGCTAATCATCTCAGTCACAGGGTGTTCCACCTGTACCCGAGTATTCATCTCGATAAAAAAGAAACAGCCATCTTCGTAGAGAAATTCAAAGGTGCCTGCGCCGCGATAACCAATTTCGATACAGGCATCAACGCAAGACTTTAAAACACCATTGCGAGCGTCTTCTGGAATGCCGGGGGCGGGTGCTTCTTCCAGTACTTTTTGGTGGCGACGCTGTAATGAGCAGTCACGGTCACCCAAGTGAATGGCATTGCCTTGACCATCGGCCAGCACCTGAACTTCCACATGACGTGGGTTTTCCAGAAATTTTTCCATATAGACAGTGCCATTGCCAAATGCAGCTTTTGCTTCAGCTTTGGTGACCTGTATGGCATTGATCAGTTCTTCTTCGCTGCGGACTACTCGCATGCCTCTACCACCACCGCCTGCGGCAGCTTTGATAATGACTGGATAACCAACTTCAAGACCGATTCTTTTACTGCGTGCAGCGTCATCCGTTAGCGGGCCATTGGAGCCGGGTACCGTAGGAACACCAGACTTTATCATGGCGGCGATGGCAGCTACTTTGTCACCCATGATGCGAATCACATCGGCGGTTGGACCAATAAAGGTGAAGCCGCTTTTTTCTACCTGTTCTGCAAAGTCGGCATTCTCGGCGAGAAAGCCATAGCCTGGGTGAACCGCTTGGGCATTTGATATTTCCATGGCGCTGATAATAGCGGGCACGTTCAGGTAGCTCTGTGCCGAAGAGTTTGGTCCGATGCAGATGGTTTCGTCGGCAAGTAATACATGTTTCAGGCTTGCGTCGGCCTTTGAATGCACGGCTACGGTTTTGATGCCAAGCTCTTTGCAGGCTCGTAGAATCCGCAGGGCTATCTCGCCGCGATTGGCAATAAGCACTTTATCCAGCATAGCTGTTGCTCCTTTCCTCTGCGGTTTAAATGATGGTGATCATAGGTTGGTCGAACTCAACAGGTTCACCGTCTGCCACCAGAATGGTGCCAACGGTGCCTGATTTGTCGGCCTCAATTTGATTCATCATCTTCATGGCTTCAACAATACAGAGCACATCACCTGCATTCACATGCTGGCCTTCTTCAACAAAGGCTTTTTCGCCAGGTGCTGATGAGCGGTAGAACGTACCAACCATTGGGGACCTTAGAATATGCCCTTCAGGTTCGGTAGCGGCAGGAGCTTCGATAGGTGGTGTTTGGGTGGCCGGGGCGGCAGCTACGGGTGCTGCTGCCATCATAGGTGCGGCGGCAACCATTTGTCCGCCACGGCTGATGCGTACGGAGTCTTCGCCCTCTTTAATTTCCAGTTCGTTAATGCCCGACTCTTCAATCAGCTCTATTAATTTTTTGATTTTACGAATATCCATCTGTGGTTACTCCAAATGGTAAAAATGTTGTTAGGAATTTAGTTGATCTAATGCTGCATCCAGGGCTAATTCATAGCCCAAGCTGCCAAAGCCACAGATAACACCTCTGGCTATGTCAGAAAAGTAGGAGTAATGCCTGAACTCTTCCCTGGCATGGACATTGGATAGATGGACCTCAATAAAAGGAATGTCTACCGCTAGGAGAGCGTCACGCAGTGCAATGCTCGTGTGGGTAAAGGCGGCGGGATTGATAATAATAAAGTTCACGCCTTCCTTTTGGGCATCGTGAATACGGTCCACCAGTTCGTACTCTGCGTTGCTTTGCAGGGCTAATAAGTGGTGGCCTTTTTTGATGCAGGTATCGGCTAGGTTTTGATTGATGTTGTCCAGGCTGTCTTTACCGTAAACATCGGGCTCTCTAGAGCCGAGCAAATTCAGGTTGGGGCCGTGTAGTACCAGTATGGTCGCCATGGTGTCCCTGCTAGATTTGGGTGTTCAAAGGGTGCTGCTGGTTAAGCCTCAATAGAGGCGGCTAAAACCAGTCTGCATTAAAAACTTAGTGCTGTCCAATTTTTTGTAGTTTTAGGATTTTTGACGCTATTCGCTGCAAGTTTAGGTGAAAGTCATGCCTTTTCGAGACGCCTAGTAAGGTCTTAGCTAAGCAGTTGGGTCTATTTCGCAGAGGTTTCGAGAGTTATATCGGCATAATGGCAGAAAATGCAGCAACTTCGCCTAATTGGTATATATTTTATGCAATATTCACTCAGTTTGTAGGGATATCGCTTCCAAAACAATATTTTCTGTCAGTAGCTGGGGCAAAATGTGCGGATTACCTGTTCCCCTTGGGTAGAACAGGTAAAGAGGAACCCCACTTCGGTGGTGTCGATTCAGCAACCGGGTGATTTCAGGGTTGTACTTGGTCCAGTCGCCTTTTAAGTAGGTAATTTTCTTTTGTTGCAGTGTCGTTAAGAACAGGTCTGAGCTGAGGGCTAGTTTTTCGTTGGCTAGGCAAGTGATGCACCAGTCAGCAGTCATATTGACAAATACGGGCTCTCCTTTAGCGCGTAAGAGTTGTAGTTTTGTTTCGCTATAGGGTTCCCAGGGCGTGGTGCGGTTGTCGCTATTGGTGTGGGTTTGCCATGGAAGTATAAGGGCGAGAGCTATGACTATCAGGGCGGCGATAACGGTCAGGGCATTTTTGCGGGTTTTTAGCACCCAAAAGGCAAATAATATTAAGACAATACCGCAGATAAGTGCCGCAACAGCATCGCTACTTGTTTGTCGACCGAACACCCATAGCAACCATACGGCGGTCAGGTAGAGGGGAAACGCCAGGAATTCCTTGAATCGTTCCATCCATGCACCGGGGCGAGGCATTTTCTCTGCCATGCCGGGCCACCAGGATAGCAGAAGTAATGGAAGAGCCATGCCCAGACCCAGAGCGATGAAGACAGACATTGCCACCCAGGTTGATTGGGCCAGGGCAAACCCTAACGCTGTACCCATAAACGGGGCGGTGCAGGGGCTTGCTACCAGTGTGGCTAGCAAGCCAGTCATAAAAGAGGATGAAAGGCTGTGCCCTTCGGTGGTGGATTGCCCGATATTCATCAGTCGGGTTCCTATGGTAAATAATCCAGAAAAACTCAGGCCCATTAGCACGAAGAGGTAAACCAGCAAGCCAACAAAGATGGGTGATTGAAGCTGAAATCCCCAGCCAATGCCTTCACCGGCACGACGCAGTACCATCAAGAGCGCTGCAATAGCCATAAAGCTTAAGACAATACCCAGCGTATAGGCGAGCCCGTGAAGGTGCTTGCCGTGTTTGCTGAGGTGAGTGGTGGTGAGGCTGAGCGCTTTGATGGACAGTATTGGAAACACACAGGGCATTAGGTTGAGGATGAGCCCGCCCGCTAGGGCGAATAGCATCATCATTAGTAAGTTGGCGTCAGCTTGTGGTGGTTGACGGTCCCTTTCAGAGTTGAGATTGTGATCCACCGTTTCGGTGACGGTGGCTATAGTGTGTGCTCTATCTATAGTGATTGTTTGGCGGCGTGGTGGATAGCAGAGCCCTGCATCCGCACAGCCTTGTGATTCTACGATGAGCTCTGAGTAGTCTGCATCCAGCGGCAGACGGATGAGCGTGTGGTGGTAGTAGACCTCTAGTTCTTTTTCATAGTATTCATCATAGATGCGTTTTCCGGGCTCAAATTCTGGTGTGGCGCTCAGGGGTGTAAGGTCACTGTTCAGAAACCGGAAGCGATGCTGGTAAAGATAGTAGCCGGGCTCAATCTCCCAGTTAATCAGCAGTTGGTTGCCCTCTATCGTAGGCAATAGCCTGTAGGCATCTTCAACGGGGAGAAATTGTACGGTTTCTTCCAGTGGGTTGGCGCTATAGGATGAGGGAAATAGATCTTCTGCATATATAGGTTGCGTTAATAGCAGCAGG